>DASVMV010000129.1:0-6670 GCA_036384155.1 Micromonosporaceae bacterium | reverse complement strand
CGGCTCGACGTCTGCGCCCTGGCCAACAACCACGTCCTCGACTTCGGCCAGGAAGGCCTCGCCGACACCGTGACGAGCCTCGCGCGGGCCGGTATCCGACCGGCCGGCGCGGGTCTCGACGAGGACGCGGCGTGGGCGCCCGCCCGGGTCGACCTGGCCGAGGGCGGCCGCCTGCTGGTGTGGTCGGTGGCGGCCGGTTCCAGCGGCGTGCCCGCGGACTGGGCGGCGGCCCCGGACCGGCCCGGGGTGGCCTACCTGGCGCAGGTGTCGGAGCGAAGCGCGGATGCCTTCGCCGCCCGGGTACGGGACGAGGCGCAGCCCGGCGACGTGACCGTGGTATCCGTCCACTGGGGCTCCAACTGGGGCTACGAGGTGTTCCCGGAGCAGGTGCGGTTCGCGCACCGGCTGGTCGATGCCGGCGTCCACCTGGTGCACGGCCACTCCGCCCACCATCCCCGGCCGCTGGAGGTCTACCGCGGTCACCTGATCCTCTACGGGTGCGGCGACCTGCTCGACGACTACGAGGGCATCGGCGGGTACGAGGCGTACCGGCCCGAGTTGCGGCTGATGTACTTCCCCACCCTCGACCCGGACAACGGCGCGCTGTCCGACCTGCGGATGGCGGTCATGCGGATGCGCCGCATGCGGCTGGAGTGCGCGGCACCGCGGGACGCGGAGTGGCTCGCCGAGGTGCTCGGACGGGTCAGCCGGCCCTTCGGCACCGAGGTACGCCCCGCGGATGGTTACCTCCGGCTGGGCCGCGCCTGACCTCGGCTACCGGGACGTAGGATCTCGCGGCGTGAACCTCGTACGCGTGCCCTGGCCACGAATCCGGAAGATCCTGATCTGGGTCGTCGCCATCCTCCTGGCGCTGCTCCTCGTATTGACGCTGGTCGTCGTCTGGACGGTACGCCGGTCGTTTCCCGACTATGCCGGCAAGGTGCGGCTGGCCGGCCTGAGCGCTGCGGTGGTCGTGCACCGCGACGACCACGGGATCCCCCAGGTGTACGCGAAGACCGCCGACGACCTGTTCCGCGCCCAGGGCTACCTGCACGCCCAGGACCGGTTCTGGGAGATGGACTTCCGCCGGCACGTCACGAGCGGCCGGCTCGCCGAACTCTTCGGCGCGAGCCAGGTCGAGACCGACGTCTACCTGCGGACCATGGGGTGGCGCCGGGTGGCCGAGCAGGAGTTGCCGATCCTGGCGCCGCAGACCCGCCAGTACCTGCAGGCGTACGCCGATGGGGTGAACGCATGGCTGGCCGAGCACGACGGCGGTGCGGCGAGCCTGGAGTACGCCGTCCTCGGGCTGCAGAACTCGGGGTACACGATCGAGAAGTGGAGCCCCGTCGACAGCCTCGCCTGGCTGAAGGCGATGGCCTGGGACCTGCGCGGAAACATGGAAAGCGAGATCACCCGAGCGGGGCTGCTCGCCGCCGGACTGACCCGGCAGCAGGTCGAAGACCTCTATCCGGCCTATCCGTACGCCCGCAACGCGCCGATCGTCGGCGGCGGCGGGGTGGTCGCCGGCGCCTTCGACCAGAACGCCACGCCGCCCGCCCCAGGTCCGGCGGTCCCGCCCGCGAAACCGCTCCGTCCCACGCCGCCGGCGAGCCCACAGCCGGCGTCCAGCGGGTCCGGCGGCGGTGTCGGCTCCGCTCCGGCCGCTGCCGTCCAGGCGATCGCGGACGGCCTGCGTCGCCTGCCGATCATGCTCGGCAGCGGCGGGCAGGGCATCGGCTCGAACTCGTGGGTGCTCGGCGGCGCCCTGACCGACACCGGCCGGCCCATTCTGGCCAACGACCCGCACCTCAGTCCCACCATGCCCGGCATCTGGTACCAGATGGGCCTGCACTGCGAGTGCGATTTCAACGCCGCGGGCTTCACCTTTTCTGGAGTGCCGGGCGTGGTCATCGGGCACAACGCCCGCATCGCCTGGGGGTTCACGAACCTCGACCCCGACGTGAGCGATCTGTACCTGGAGCGGGTGGACGGCGACCGGGTGCAGGTCGACGGCCGGTGGCGACCGCTGGAGACCCGCACCGAGACGATCAAGGTGGCCGGCGGGTCGGACGTCAGGTTCACCGCCCGCAGTTCCCGGCACGGACCGCTGCTGTCCGACGCGTCCGCCACGCTGAGCGACATCGGCACCCGGCCGCCGGTCGACCCGCACGGTTCACCCGCGGCGACCGCCGCCGCTCCGACCGGCTCCCGGGTGCCGCCGGCCACCCCGGACAACGCCGCACCCCGACCGGCGTACGCGGTGGCGCTGGCCTGGACGGCGCTGCGCCCTGGCCGTACCGCCGACGCACTCTTCGCCCTCGACCGGGCCGGCAACTGGACCCAGTTCCGGGCCGCCGCGGCGCTCTTCGAGGTGCCGGCGCAGAACCTCGTCTACGCCGACGTCGACGGCAACATCGGCTATCAGGCGCCGGGGAAGGTGCCGGTGCGCCGCAAGGGCGACGGCCGGTGGATGGCGCCGGGCTGGGACTCGGCGTACGACTGGACCGGGTTCATCCCCTTTGCCGAGCTGCCGAGCGCCTACAACCCCAGCGACGGGTACGTGGTGACGGCCAACCAGGCGGTCATCGGCCCCCAGTACCCGCACCTGCTGACCCGGGACTGGTCGTACGGCTACCGCAGCCAGCGCATTCGGGACCTGATCGCGGCGGCCCGGGAGCACGGACCGATCGGCGTCGCCGACGTCCAGTCGATGCAGTTCGACAACCGCAACGGCTTCGCACCCGTCCTGGTGCCGGCGGTGCGCTCAGCACTTCAGTCCGGCGACCCCGCCGACCGCGCGGTCGCGGCCGCCGAGGACCTCTGGTCGGACTGGGACTTCCAGCAGCCGGCCGACGGCGCGGACGGGACCCCGGCCGGGCGTACCTCGGCGGCCGCGGCGTACTACAACGCCACCTGGCGGCACCTGCTCGCCGACACCTTCGACGAACTGCCGGCCGACTACCGGGCCGACGGCGGCGACCGGTGGTTCGAGGTGGTGCGCGCCCTGCTGAACCGCCCCGAGTCACCGTGGTGGGACCGGAAGGACACCTCCACCGTGGAACGCCGGGACGACGTCCTGCGCGCCGCGGCCGCCGAGGCGGCGGCGGAACTGCGCCGCGATCAGGGTGACCGGCCGGCCGACTGGCGATGGGGCCGCATGCACAGGCTGACCCTGCGCAACCAGACCTTCGGCAAGTCCGGGATCGGACCGATCGAGTGGCTGTTCAACCACGACCCGGTGGGCGTGTCCGGCGGCGACGCGATCGTCAACGCCACCGGCTGGAGCGCGCCCGCGGGGTACGAGGTGGACGCCGTGCCATCCATGCGGATGATCGTCGACCTGGCGAACCTGGACCGGTCCCGGTGGATCCAGCTCACCGGCAACTCCGGTCACGCCTTCCACCGCCACTACTCCGACCAGTTCGGGTTATGGCGTACCGGACGCACCCTGCCGATGCGGTGGGACCGCGCGGCGATCGAGGACCAGGCGGCGGACACCCTGACATTCCGGTCCTGACCCGCCCGCGTCGCCCATGAAGTTGGCGGCAGTATCGGTGATCGACATCGCCGCCAACTTCATGATCGACTGCTTCAGATGCCCCGGGTCACCGGCCGCCGTTCGACGCGGCTGGTGACGGCGAGCCGTTGGCCGACGGCGAGCCGCCGGGCGCCGACTGCGGGGGCGCGGGCCTGCCGGCGCGCTTGAGGTTCTCGGGCACGGGCAGGGCGCTGCCCTTGATGTACTGGTCCCAGGTCATGTCCCAGGCCGTCCAGCCGTTACCGGGAGTGAGCTTGGCCTCGGTGCCGCGCACCGTCACGAGGTCACCCACATGCGTCACCTTCATCAGCCAGGCGGCATTTTCCGGGGACACGTTGGCGCAGCCGTGGGACACGTTCGTGTTCCCCTGCTCCCCCACCGACCACGGGGCGGAGTGGATGAACTCGCCGCCCCAGGTCAGTCGCTGGGCGTCTGAAACGGTCACCACGTACGGGTCCGGTGATCCCCGGGTGTCGAAGACCGTGGTCTCGTGCTTCTCCATGATCACCAGCTTGCCGCTCGACGACGGCGTGCTCGACTTGCCCAGGCTGACCGGGATCTCCTTGGCGAGCTTGTCGTTGCGGTACACCGAGATCTGCTTGGTCCGGTTGTTGATGTCGAGGGTCACCTTGTCGGCGACGGTGGCGGTCGCCTGGTGGTCCTCGTCGCCATACCTGCCCTTGCCCATCGGCACGCCCTCGAGGGCGGCTCGTACGCTGATCTTCGTGCCCGGGCGCCAGAAGGTGGGCGCGCGGTAGTACGCCTGCGAGCCGTCCGCGAGCCAGCTCCAGACGCCGGGCTGGGCGGGGCTGGTCGTGACGAAGAGCCGCCGCTGGACCGCCGCCCGCGCCTCCTTCGGCACCGGCGGGTCGAACGCCACCGGCACCGGCATGGCCACGCCGTACCGCTGGCTGTTCTCGAAGTAGAGCGTGACGTCGGTCTGCTGGCTCGGCTTGTCCATGGTCGTGAAGGTCGTCTTCTGGGTGGCCTTCTGGCCCTGGTCGTTGGTCGCCGTCACTTCGGCGGTATAGCCCTGCTTGTACTTCAATGGGCGACTCGGCACCCAGGAGGACCCGTCCGGCCGCATCGCGCCGACGACCGCGGCGCCCTTGCTGTCCGTCACTGCTACCGACGCCACCTTGCCGTCGGTGACCGCGGCCGCGATCTCTGCGCTGACCGGCACGTTCTTGCTGTTCGCCGCGGGTTGGATGGCCACCTTCGGCACCGGCGGGGCCGGCGGTTTGATCGCCCGCTTGATCGGATTGCTGGTGCAGCCGGCCAGCGCTACGGCCAGGCAGGCGAGGACGGCCAGCAACGGGATGGTCCGGCGCGCATGCTTCATGATCCCCCCATGTTTGGTCATCTCTTGGTCACAGTCTGTATGGGGAGGCGGATGCCACGGGGCGGTTTGCGGCAGAAACCAACCGCCGGATCTCCGTTGTTCCGGGCCGAACCCGACGGAGAGGGCCGCCCCATAGCCTGACCTCATGACCGCATCCGACGCGTCGGCGGAGAGCGTACGCACGGTGATCATCGCCGGCTCGGTTAACCTCGCCATCGCCGTGGCAAAGGTCGTGGCCGGTCTGCTCGCCGGCTCGGCTGCCATGCTGTCCGAGGCGGCGCATTCGGTCGCCGACACCACCACCGAGGTGCTGTTGTTCGTGGCGCTGCGGCGCGGCGGCCGCCCGGCCGACCCCCGGCGCCCCTTCGGCTACGGCCGGGAGAGCTACATCTGGGCGTTTCTCGCCGCGATCTTCACCTTCGTCAGCGGTGCCGGCTTCTCGATCACCCACGGATTCCACACCATCCGCTCGCCCCAGAAGACCGGTGACTACCTGGTCTCATACCTGGTGCTGGTCGTCTCCTTCGTCCTTGAGTCGGTGTCGCTGACCCGGACGGTGCGTCAGCTACGGCGCCGGGCGGAGCGCTGGGACGTCAGTCCGGCACGGCTGGTGCGCGGCACGCGCGACACGGCGCTCAAGGCCGTGTTCCTGGAGGACGTCGCGGCCCTGATCGGGCTTGTGCTGGCCGGGGCCGGGCTGGGCCTCGCCGAGCTGACAGGCGACGCGATGTGGGACGGCATCGCGTCGATTGCCATTGGCGTCCTGCTCTTCGTGGTGGCCACGATCCTGGCCCGCAGCAACCTCTCCCTGCTCATCGGGCTTCCGGCCACAGAGCCGGTCCGGGACGAGATCCGTCGGGAGTTGGCCGCCCTGCCGAGCGTGCAGCGCATCACGGAGCTGCTGACCCTGCAGCTCGGCCCCGACGACATCCTCGTCGCCGCGAAGATCGACTTCGTCGAGCAGGTCAGCAGCGCGGACATCGAAGCCGCGGCCGACGAGGCTGAACGGCGGCTCACCGCGCGCAACCCGGCAGTCCGGTTCGTCTTCCTCGACCCCACGGGCGCCACCACGGGCCGGGGGATGGCCTCGTCATGAGCGGGACCGGCCGCTGAAGGAGATCGTGTGCACGTCCTCCTGGAAACCGACCGGCTGGTCCTGCGCCGGTTCACGGCCGCGGACGCCGGCCCGCTCGTCGAACTGGACAGCGACCCCGAGGTGATGCGCTATCTCGGCAACGGCCGGGCCGACTCCGCGACACGTCGTCGAGCGGGAGACTCTCCCCCGGGTGCTGCGGCACCACGAGCGGCTCGGCGGCCCGGCGTTCTGGGCCGCCATCGAACGGACGGCCGGCGAATTCGTGGGTTGGTTCGAGCTGCAACCCGCCGGGCCGGCCCGACCGGACGACGCGGAGCTGGGCTATCGCCTGCGCCGGCCGGCCTGGGGCAAGGGCTACGCGTCGGAGGGGACGCGGGCGCTCGTCGACCGGGGTTTCACCGAGTTCGGCCTGCAGCGGATCGTCGCGACGACCATGGCGGTCAATGCCGCTTCCCGTCGGGTGATGGAGAAGGCGGGACTGAGGTACGTCCGGACGTTTCACGAATCGTGGCCCGAGCCCAATCCCGGGCACCGAGCACGGCGAGGTGGAGTACGCCCGGACGCGCGACGACTGGGAGCGGGCGCGGCGGTCGGGCCGCTGGACCGGGTAGGGCCTAGCCCGGCGGGTGCTGGTCGGCCGGCGCCGGCGGCCGTGGCGTCGGCGGGCGGTGGCCGGCGGTGGGGATGACCG
>DASVMV010000128.1:0-20615 GCA_036384155.1 Micromonosporaceae bacterium | reverse complement strand
CCGCCGGCGTCGGCGTCGTTAGGTGCTGCCGGGCGAACGAGAGCGCCTCGGCCAGGTCGTCCTCGCGCACGGTCCGGCTGCGGGCCCGCCGGGTGGCGACCTCGACGGCCACCGCGCCGGTGAACCCTCGGCCGGCGAGCGAGGCGAGCAGTTCCGCGCAGGGCTGGGTGCCCCGTCCCGGCACGAGATGCTCGTCCCGGCCCTCCCCCGTCCCGTCCCCCAGGTGCACGTGCCTGAGGGCGTCCCCCATGGCGTCGGCCATCTGCACCGCGTCCGTGTGCGCCGCCGCGCAGTGCGACACGTCAAGGGTGTACGAGGCGTAGCCGGCCTCGGTGGGATCCCACCCCGGCACGTACGGCACGAACTGCCGGCCGGCCATCCGCACGGGGTACATGTTCTCCACCGCAAAGCGCACCTGCGGGTGGTCGGCCACGAGCCGGTCCAGGCCGGCCTGGAACACGCGCGCGTAGTCCCGCTGCCACGTGAAGGGCGGATGTACGACGACCGTTGGCGCGCCCAGCGACTCGGCCAGCTCCGCCGACCGGCGAAGCCGCTCCCAGGGATCGGTACTCCAGACCCGCTGGGTAACCAGCAGGCACGGCGCGTGGACCGAGAGCACGGGCACGCCGTAGTGCTCGGCCAGCCCACCCAACGCGCCCGCGTCCTGGCTGACCGCGTCGGTCCAGACCATTACCTCGATGCCGTCGTAGCCGAGCGCCGCAGCCAGCTCGAAGGCCGCCGCCGTCGGCTCGGGGAAGACGGAGGAGGTGGACAGGAGCACGGGCACCTGGGACGTCACGACACACAGCCTAGTCGCACCCGTCGCCGGTCTCAGCGACAAGATGCGACAAAACGCCCGCTACCGGCGCAACGTCACCCTGGCGCGAGCTGGTCGAGCCGGCGCAGGATCACCCCCTCGCGCAGCGCCCACGGGCAGATGTCGATGGACTCGATGCCCAGTCGGCGCATCGTCGCCTCGGCCACGATCGCCCCGGCCAGCAGCTGATGCGCCCGGCTCGCGCTCACCCCCTCCAGTTCGGCGAGCTTGCCCGGCGGGATGTGCCGGATGAAGCCGATCACCTGCCGGAGCCCGGCGTACGACAGCGATCGCCGCGCCCACAGGCCGGCGGCCGACGGCGCCGCCCCGCCCAGCCGGGCCAGCGTCCGGAACGTCTTCGAGGTGGCCACCGGCCGGTCCCAGCCGGTGCCGGCCGTCTCGGCCGCGACCGGGTCGAGCTTGTCATCGACGTACTCGATCAGCTCCTCGACGGTGCGGGCCGGCGGTGGGGCCGACGCGTCCGGCACGACGCCCAGCCGCTCCCGGGTGAGCCGGCCGGCGCCCAGCGGCAGGGACAGCGCGGTGTCGGGGTCCTCGTCGATGCCCGCGGCGATTTCCAGGGAGCCGCCGCCGATGTCGAGCACCAGCAGCCGACCGGCCGACCAGCCGAACCAGCGCCGTACCGCCAGGAAGGTCATCCGGGCTTCGTCGGCGCCGGACAGAACCTGTAGGTCGACCCGGGTCTCCCGGCGTACCCGGGTCAGGACGGCCGAGGAATTGGTGGCATCCCGGACGGCGGAGGTGACGAACGCCAGCAGATCGTCGGCTTTCAGCCGCCGCGCGGCGGCCTTGGCGTCGGCCACCGCCTTCATGAGCGCAGCCTCGCCGGCCCGGGTCAGCGCACCGCCGCGCCCGATCTGCTCGGCCAGGCGCAGCACGGCCTTTTCGGAGTGGGCGGGCCACGGGTGCGCACCCCGGTGCGCGTCCACGACGAGCAGGTGGACGGTGTTGGAGCCGACGTCGAGGACACCGAGGCGCATGGATGAACCCTAGACGCGACGGGGCAGGGCGGCTCGCCATGTTCGCCGTCGCGACCGGCGTACGCTGACCGGATGGCTGGTCGTACGGAGCTGCGCGTGCTGGTCGACGATCCCGGTGATCCGCGCAGCCGCGAGGTGGGCCTCGACTTCCCGCGGGAGTGGATCGAGTTCCTGGATCCGGCGGATGAGTCGCATCTCATCCGGGCCGATCTGACCTGGCTGCTGTCTCGCTGGACGTGCGTGTTCGGCAAGGCGTGCCACGGCATCATCGCCGGCCGGGCCGCGGACGGCTGCTGCTCGCACGGCGCATTCTTTACCGACGCGGACGACGAGAAGCGGGTCCGGGCGGCGGCGAAGCGCCTCACGCCCGAGACGTGGCAGCACTACCGCCGGGGGTTCGCCAACTACACCGAGATGGACACCGTCGACGGCAAGAAGCCGGCGCGGCGTACGGCGACCCAGCCCGGCGACGGACCGTGCGTCTTCCTCAACGACCTCGACTTCCCGGGCGGCGGCGGCTGCGCGCTGCACGCCCAGGCCCTGCGCGACGGCGTGCACCCGCTGCAGTACAAGCCCGACGTGTGCTGGCAGCTGCCGGTGCGCCGGGACCAGGAGTGGAGCAAGCGGCCGGACGGGACGAAGGTGCTGATTTCCACCCTGGCCGAGTTCGACCGGCGGGGCTGGGGCGCCGGCGGCCACGACCTCGACTGGTGGTGCACCTCCTCCCCGGAGGCGCACGTGGGCACCGAGCCGATGTACCTGTCGTACGCCGCCGAGTTGAGGGCGCTGATCGGCGAGCCGGCGTACGCGATGCTCGGGCGGCTGTGCGCCGCCCGGGCCGAGCGCGGCCTCGTCGCTCCACACCCGGCCACGCCGGAAACGTAGCCCTGAGCAGATCTTGGTAGCAGATTTGCTACCATGATTGGCATGGCAATGACACTCCGTCTAGACGAGGAACGTGAAGCCAGGCTGCGTCTCGTGGCCGAGGAGGAAGAGCGGTCGATGCACGCGGTCGTGGTCACTGCGATCGACGACTACCTTGCACGGCGCAACGCCAAGCGGTTCGGTCAAGTCGCCGACGAGATCATCGACCGGCACGCCACCCTACTTGCGCGACTAGCCGAGTGATGTCTGGCGAGACCTACTACCCCACGCTCGCCGACGTAGCCGCCGTAGCCCGCAAGATAGGCGCTGCTGTCCGTGACGCCGGCCTTATCGAGTCCGCTGTGGCCCGGCCGCGCACCACGATCTTCGGCGAAGACGCCTACCCAGACCTGTGGACCAAGGCGGCCGCGCTACTGCACTCCCTGGTCAACAACCGTCCGTTCGGCGACGGCAACAAGCGCGTCGGGTGGATCGTCGCCGTCGCCTTCCTGCGTCAGAACGGGACGGTCTCGTCGTCTCAGCTGGCCAACGCCGACCAGGACGCGGCATACGACCTGGTTATCGCGGTCGCCGAAAGCCGGTTGACCGAGGTCGACCCGATTGCGGACGCGCTTCGCAAGGTGTTCTGATCATCAGGGTTCGAATTTGTACCCCAGGCCGCGGACGGTCACGATGAACCGCGGCGCTGACGGCTCCGGCTCGACCTTGGAACGCAGCCGCTTGACGTGTACGTCGAGGGTCTTGGTGTCGCCGACGTAATCGGCGCCCCACACCCGGTCGATCAACTGGCCACGGGTGAGCACCCGGCCGGCGTTGCGCAGCAGCAGTTCCAGCAGTTCGAACTCCTTGAGCGGCAATTGCACAGGGGTTCCCTCGACGGTCACCACGTGCCGCTCGACATCCATCCGCACCGGACCGGCCGCCAGCGTCGGCGTCGCAACCTCGGCCTGATCGGCGTTGCGGCGCCGCAGCACGGCCCGGATCCGGGCCACCAACTCGCGCGGCGAGTACGGCTTCGTCACGTAGTCGTCGGCCCCGATCTCCAGGCCGACCACCTTGTCGATCTCGCTGTCCCGGGCGGTGACCATGATGATCGGTACGTTCGATCGCTGGCGGAGTTCGCGACACACCTCGGTGCCAGACATCTCGGGGAGCATCAGGTCGAGCAGTACCACGTCGGCTCCGGTGCGGTCGAACTCGGTGAGTGCGGTGGGGCCGGTCGCCGCGGCGGATACCTCGAACCCCTCTTTGCGCAGCATGTAGGACAGGGCGTCGGAGAACGACTCCTCATCCTCGACCACGAGAACTCGGGCCAACGGACTTCCTTTCCGCTGTCACGCCGGCCGCAGCTCGGCCGGACCGCTTTCGATGTCATCGGAGGGCGGTAGCGGGATGACGGCGTCGGGAGGACGCGCCGGCAGCCGCAGGGTGAACCTCGAACCACCACCCAGCGTGCTCGCAACCTGCACCCGGCCGCCATGGTTGGTCGCGATGTGCTTCACGATGGCCAGGCCGAGGCCGGTGCCGCCGGTGGCGCGCGACCGGGCCTGATCCGAGCGGTAGAACCGTTCGAAGATGCGGTCCAGCTCGTCCGGCGCGATCCCGATCCCCTGGTCCGCTACGGCGATCTCGACGAAGTCGGGGTCACCGCCCGTGCGGATCACCACCCGGGTGTCCTCCGCGGAGTAGGCGATCGCGTTCTCCACGAGGTTCGCCACGGCCGTGGCAACCTGCGTGTCGCTGCCGTACACGGTCAGGCCGCGCTGACCCTCGACCGCGACTGTGATCCGGCGGGCCGCCGCAGCCGTACGGGTGCGGTCCACCACCTCGCTGACCACCCAGTCCACGGCGACCGGCTCCGGGGCCGGGAGCGGCTCGGCTCCCTGCAACCGGGTCAGTTCGAGCAGTTCGTTGACCAGGCGCCCGAGCCGGACTGACTCGTGCTGGATCCGCTCGGCGAACCGACGGGCGGCCTGGACATCCTCGGACACCTCCACGGGCGCGGTGTTGGCCGGTTCGGTGGCCCCGAGCAACGCCTCGGCGAGCAGTTGCAACGCGCCGATCGGGGTCTTCAGCTCGTGGCTGACGTTGGCGACGAAGTCGCGGCGTACCCGGGCCACCCGGTGCGCGTCGGTGACGTCAGCCGCCTCCACGGCGACGTACCCGCTGCCCAGCCCGACCGCCCGGAGGTGCACGCCGAGCGGGTCCTGCGGGCCCCCCTCGCCGCCACGCGGAAGGTCGAGTTCCACCTCGCGCCGTACCCCGGTGCGGCGCACCTGACCGGCGATCGTCCGGATGATCGGATGGGCCGCCATCGTGCCGGGCTCGGCGCCGACGCGCAGCAGCCCCATGGCGCGCGCGGAGGGGTTGACCAGCGCCGGCACATCGTCGGCGTCGAGCACGACCACGCCGACCCGCAGCGAGTCCAGGCCCTTGCGACCGAGCTCGGCTGGCGCGCTCGGGTGGTCTCTGCCGATGTCCGGCATCCCGTCCGCACGCCCGTCGGTGGGGTGCCCGACCGCGTCCCGGACGCGTCGCCGCAGACGTACCAGCCCGCCGAGGGCGAGCCCGAGTACGAGGCCCAGCACCACGGCGCCCACCACGGCGCCGCCAACGACCGCCCCTTCCATGTGGCGATCGTAGGTCGGTTGTTAACCAAAGAACCGGATAAATCGGGCAAAGCACGCCTTGCTCCGGATAAGTTCACTGCTGGTCTAGGCTGGGTTAACCCCGGCTTCCTCGCCAGCCTCAGCCTTCTCCACCGTACGCCGACGAGCCGGCGGCGGGCGGGCGGTGGTGGGCGCCGAAAACCCAGGATGTGATCGCGTGCGCGACGAGTTCCGAGCCGAGCTGACCGGCGTCAGCAAGTTGCTGGTGGACATGGCCGAAGCGGTGCGGCAGGCGATGCACCACGCCACTCACGCACTCCTGACCGCCGACCGGGCGGTCGCCGAGTCGGTGATCGTGCAGGACGCCGACATCGACCGCAGCTACCGCCAGGTCGAGGAACGGGTCTGCGGGCTGCTGGCCCGGCAGGCGCCGGTCGCGTCGGATCTCCGTACCGTGGTGAGCGCCCTGCACGTCGCTGCTGACCTCGAGCGGATGGGCGACCTCGCCGATCACGTCGCGAAGACGGCCCTGCGCCGGCATCCCTCCCCGGCCGTGCCGGCCGAGTTGCGGCCGGTGTTCGTCGCCATGGCCGGGACGGCCGACCGCATGGCGGAGAAGATCCGCGACCTGCTCGCCGCGCCGGACGCGGACCTCGCCGCCGAACTCGATCGCGACGACGACACCATGGACAGCCTCCACCGCGAGCTCTTCGGCGTGCTGCTGAGCGACGAGTGGCCGTACGGCGTCGAGACCGCCATCGACGGCGCTCTGCTCGGCCGGTTCTACGAGCGGTACGCCGACCATGCGGTGAACACCGGCGAGCAGATCGTCTACCTGGTCACCGGCCAACCGATAGCCGACTGATCCGGCTAGCGGCCCTGGCTGGCCACCGCGGCCGCTGCTTCCTTGGCGGCCTCCGGGTCGAGGTAGGCGCCGCCCGGGGTGGTCGGCCGCAGGTGGGCGTCGAGGTCGTAGCGCAGCGGGATCCCGGTCGGGATGTTGAGCTTCGCGATCGCCTCGTCGGAGATGCAGTCGAGGTGCTTCACCAGCCCGCGCAGCGAGTTGCCATGTGCGGCCACGAGCACGGTACGGCCGGCCCGCAGGTCCGGCACAATCGAGTCGTACCAGTACGGGAGCATTCGCTCCACGACGTCCTTGAGGCACTCGGTGCGGGGCAGCAGCTCCGGTGGCAGCAGGGCATACCGCGGGTCGCGCGCCGACGACCACTGATCGTTGTCGTCGATCGGCGGTGGCGGCACATCGAACGAGCGCCGCCAGAGCATGAACTGCTCCTCGCCGTACTGGTCGAGGGTCTGCTTCTTGTCCTTGCCCGTCAGGGCGCCGTAATGCCGCTCGTTGAGCCGCCACGACCGGCGCACCGGCACCCACGGCCGGTCGGCGATGTCGAGCGCGATCTCGCCGGTCCGGATCGCGCGGCGCAGCACGCTGGTGTGCATGACGTCCGGGAGGAGAGCGTGCTCCCGCAGCAGTTCGCCGCCGCGCCGGGCCTCGGCCTCGCCCTTTGCGCTGAGGCCGACGTCCACCCAGCCGGTGAAGAGGTTCTTGGCGTTCCACTCGCTTTCGCCGTGCCGCAGCAGCACCAACGTACCCACAGTCATGGGGACATCCTCGCGCACCCGGTCGAGGACCGCGCCACGGGTGACGATCACCACGCGGTAAAGCGGCTGACCCGGTCCCGGACCGCCACTAGGTTGTAAGGCGCTGCAGAAGTAGCACTCATTACGTGGCGGGGGGCGACGTGCGTACGGTGCGGGGCTGGTTCCGAGAAACGACCGGCGGCCTGCCGACCGCGTTCTGGTACCTGTGGACCGGGACGTTGATTAATCGACTCGGTTCGTTCGTCCTCATCTTCCTCGCTATCTATCTGACCCAGGCCCGCGGCTTCTCGGAGTTTGAAGCCGGTCTGGTGATCGGGCTCTGGGGCGCCGGCGGCGCGGTCGGCACGATGGTCGGTGGTGTCCTCACCGACCGCTGGGGCCGCCGGCCCACGCTGCTCTGCGCTCACCTCGGTGCGGCGGCCATGATGATGGCACTCGGCCTCGCCGACCGGCTCTGGCCGATCGCGGCCGGCGCCCTTCTGCTCGGCATGTTCGCCGAAGCGGCCCGGCCGGCGTTCTCCGCCATGATGATCGACGTGGTGCCGGAACGGGACCGGCTGCGCGGGTTCTCGCTCAACTACTGGGCGATCAACCTCGGTTTCGCGTGCGCGGCCGTCCTGGCCGGGTTCGCGGCCGAGGCCAGCTACCTGCTGCTCTTCGCCGTCGACGCGGCCACCACCGTTATCACCGCGACGATCATCTTCCTGCTCGTCGGCGAGACCCGCCCGGCGCACGCGGGAGCCGCCGGAGCCGCTGCGCTGGGCGGCGACGCTGCGCTGGGCGGCGACGCGGCGCACGGCGGGGGCCTGCGCACCGTCCTGCAGGACCGGGTCTTCCTCGGCTTCGTCGGCCTCAACGTGCTCGTCGCCCTGGTCTTCCTGCAGCACACCTCGATGCTGCCGATCGCCATGGGGCAGGACGGGCTCGCGCCGACCACGTACGGCTGGGTGATCGCCCTCAACGGCGTACTCATCGTGGCCGGCCAGCTCTTCGTGCCCCGGCTGATCCGCGGCCGCAGCCGGTCGCACGTGCTGGCCCTGGCGGCTCTCATCGTCGGCCTCGGCTTCGGTCTGACCGCCTTCGCCGATGTGGCCTGGCTCTACGCGGTCACCGTGCTGATCTGGACGGTCGGCGAGATGCTCAACTCGCCGTCCAACTCCACCCTCATCGCTGAGCTGTCGCCGGCCGCGCTGCGCGGCCGCTATCAGGGCGTGTTCTCGCTGTCCTGGTCGGTGGCCGGCATGGCCGCTCCGGTCGCCGGCGGGTTCGTCCGCGAACACGCCGGAAACGCGACGCTGTGGCTGGGCTGCGCGGCGATCGGCGCATTGGTCGCGGTCGCCCAGCTGGCCTCTGGACCGGCCCGGGAACGGCGTGCCACCGAACTCCGGCCGCAGACCGGACCGGCGCCGGCGATCGTGTCGCCGCAGCCGCCCGCCGCAGCCGCACCGGCGGCGGTTACGCCTACTGAGGACCTCACCGTCGTCGCCTGAGGGGCGGCTCGGCGGCGGCGGGCGACGCTCACCCCCGTAACCGTCGCCCGCTCACGCCGCCGGCTCCCAGGTGAACCGGCCCGTCCCCCAACGGTCGCCAGATCACCCTCGGCGCGCCTTGTCCGATATGCCGATCTAGCTCGGCCACGGTTCCCCCGAACCGTTCGGACCGCGGCGCGTTACAACAACGTAGTTCTGCCCGGTTCCAGCAGACAACCTGGTTACCCTGTTCGGCTGATCACAACCGCCCGGGGAATTACGCATCCTCCCGGTCCGGAGACTCCAACCGGAAGAAGTTGCTCTGCCGCTGGTTGGTCATCTGCTCCTGGTAGATGAAGTTGAGTCTGCGGCCCTCGAACACGCCCAGCCACTCGTCCCAACTGATCTGCCGGAGCCGCCCTCCGCTGCGGTAGCCGGGGAAGTCGAACGTCAGTACGCCGGCCCGCCCCTCCCGCTCGGTTCCCTCGATCGTCGCCGGTTGTGCGTCCCGGGCCTGCGCCCACCGGCGAATCACCTCTCGGTCCGAGGTGACCAGGCTGCGACCGGGTCGCTCGGGCCGGTCATCCGGCGACGAGATGCGCTGGGCGTACTTCAAGGACCGGGACTCACCAGTGCCGGCGCGGCTCCCGCGGGAGGCACCTGCGGCGCTCCGCTTCGTTGCGGTCGACTTCCGCGCCGCGGCGCCGCCTCGGCCGGCGGTAGCCGTCGTTTTCTTCGCCGCGGTCTTGCGGGCCGGCGCCGTGCTCTTCTGGGCCGCCGCCGTCCGCTTTCCGGCCGGCGCCGTGGTCTTCTTCGCGGTGGTCCTCTTCGCGGTGGTCTTCTTCGGCGTGGCCTTCTTCGCCGGCGCCCGCCCGCCCCGGATCTCCGCCTTCATGGCGTTGATCAGGCTTTTGACCAGCTCGTCCTTGCGCTGGCCGGACGTCCCGGTCACTCCCCGGCGGCGGAGCTGGTCGCGGATCTCGTCGACCCGCATCCGGTAGATCTTGCTCTCGCTGAATTCCGGGGTACCGGGCGTCTTGTTGCCCACCCGGGCTTTCGTCGCGGCGCCGCCGCGACCCGAACTGCGTGGCTGAGCCATGAGTAATCACGCTCCTTCGACGCAATCTGACGGAGGCAGACGGCCGACCCGTGCGGGCGCGGCGCCGCCAAGCCCCCGCGTACCCGTCAGGGCCGGTCCAAACCCGATCCGTCGGACGCGCTCGGCGCGGGTGTCGGAGAGCGTTCGAAAAGGTGCGCGAAGGCCTGCAGATTGGCCAGCGACTCGCCGCGCTTGACCCGCCACTCCCACTCCCGGCGGATGGCAGAGCCAAAGCCGATCTCCAGCATCGTGTCGAACGACTCGTCGGCATAGGTGAGCACCGAGCCGAGCAGGCGGTCGAGCTCCTCCTCGGTGACCGCCGCCAGGCTCACCCGGCCGGTGAGGTAGACGTCGCCGGCCGAGTCGATCGCGAAGGCCACCCCGTACATCCGGGCGTTGCGCTGCAACAGCCACGCCCACAGCTCTTCGCGCCGCTCGTCGGGCTGGCGCATGACGAACGCCTCGATGCGCAGCGCATGCTCCCCGACGACCAGGTTGCAGACCGTCTTGAGCTTGTGCGCGCCGGGCAGGGTGACCGCGTAGGAGAAGTCGCCGGTGGCCTCGCACTCCAGTTCGCGCTCGGTGCATACCGACTCGATGACGGCGGCGACGTCGACCCGGGCGTCCGGCGCGCTCACCACGTGGACGCCCCGACGGCGGCCGCCTCGCCGGCCAGTTCGGCCGCCACCCTCGTCCGGTGCTCGGTCACCGCCTCACCGTAGACGGCGAGCAGACCGGCCGCAGTACGGGTCCAGGAGAAGTTGCGGGCGTGCTCAACGGCGCCGCGGGCCAACTCGGCGCGCAGCGCGGGGGCGGACAGCAGCCGCCCCAGGGTGCGCGCCCAGTCGGCCGGATCGTGACCGGCGACCAGGGTGCCGCTCACACCGTCGCGAACAGCCGTCGGGAGACCGCCGACGGCGGCCGCGACGACCGGCGTACCGCACGCCTGGGCCTCGAGGGCGACCAGCCCGAAGGATTCGTTGTACGAGGGCACCGCGACGAGGTCGGCGGCCCGGTAGAGGGCCGGCAGGTCGGCGCCCGCCTGCGGCGGCAGGAACCGCACGGATCCCGAGATGCCCAGCGATGCCGCGAGTTCGATCAACGCGGTGGGCCGGTCCAGGCCGCTGCCGCTCGGACCCCCCGCGATCACCACCATCACGTCGCGGGCGACCTCGGGATCGAGCCGCGACAGGGTGGCAGCAGCGCGCAGCAGCACATCGGGAGCCTTGAGTGGCTGGATCCGGCCGACGAACGCCACCACGTGGCCGCGCGCGGACAGCCCGAACCGCCGCCGCGCCGCTCGCCGGGCCGCATCTTCCCGCCCGGTGAGGGCCGGCTGGAACCGGTCCAGGTCGACGCCCGGCTCCACGACGCTGACCCGGCGCGGATCGGCCGCATACCGGCTGATCAGGTCGTCGGCCTCGGCGTGGGTGTTGGCGACCAGGCGGTCCGCCTCGGCCACCACCTGTTCCTCGCCGATCACCCGGGCCTTGGGTTCCGGCCGGTCCCCGGCGGCGAGCTGGGCGTTCTTGACCTTGGCGAGCGTATGCGCCGTGTGTACCAGCGGCACTCCCCACCGCTCCTTGGCCAGCCATCCGACCTGTCCGGAGAGCCAGTAGTGGGAGTGAATGAGGTCGTAGAAGCCGGGCGGCCGGGCCGCCTCGGCGCGCAGTACCCCGTTGGTGAAGGCGCACAGCTGCGCCGGCAGGTCCTCCTTGCCCAGTCCCTCGTACGGGCCCGCGGTGATGTGCCGGACGTGTACGCCGGGTGCGACCTCGACCACTGGGGGCAGGTCACTGGCGGTTGCCCGGGTGAAGATCTCGACCGCGACGCCGGCCTCCGCCAGGCGGCGCGCGACCTCCGTGATGTAGACATTCATGCCGCCCGCGTCGCCGGTGCCGGGCTGATCGATCGGTGAGGTGTGTACGGACAGGATGGCCATGCTGCGGATCGCCGGGCGCTCTCGGCGCCGGCGGCTCAGGCCCTGGTACGAGTCCGCCACATCCGCTCCTTCTGCCGCCGACAGATGCGGGCCGCCGCCTGGTCACCCGGGGACGCCGCAACCCTCAACCTCCGCACGAGCTGTCATCTTCCCGATAGCGGCGAAACCACGCATGGCGTCCGGGGGCAAGGTGATCGAACTCATGCGCGGGCCGATGTATGCCGGAGCGGACGCCGGTGCCAGGTGGGACAGAATGGCACGATGACCCCCATCGCGATCATCACCGGCGCCTCCAGCGGGATCGGCGCCGCCGCCGCGCGACGGCTCGCCGCCGACGGGTTCCACGTCGTCGCCGCCGCTCGCCGCACCGACCGGCTCGTCGCCCTCGTATCGGACATCACCGCGACCGGGGGCGTCGCCACGCCGGTCGCCTGCGACGTGACCTCCGACGATTCGGTCGCGCAGCTCGCCGCCGCGGTGGCCGATCTGCCCGGCCCGGTGACCCTGCTGGTGAACAACGCCGGCGGGGCGCTCGGCCTCGACCCGGTCGAGTCCGGCTCGGCCGCCGACTGGCAGTGGATGTACGACGTCAACGTACTCGGCACGCTGCGGGTGACCCAGGCGCTGCTGCCCACCCTGGAAGCATCCGGCGCCGGCACGATCGTCGTGGTCAGCTCGACCGCCGGTTTCACCCCGTACGAGGGCGGCGGCGGCTACGTGGCCGCCAAGCACGCGCAGACCGGGCTGACCGGCACGCTCCGACTGGAACTCTGCGGTCGGCCGATCCGGGTCATCGAGATCGATCCGGGCATGGTCAGGACCGATGAGTTCAGCCTCGTCCGTTTCGGCGGCGACGCCGCGCAGGCGGCGGCGGTCTACGCCGGAGTCGCCGAACCGCTGGTCGCCGAGGACGTGGCCGACTGCATCGCCTGGTGCGCCACCCGACCGCAGCACGTCAACATCGATCGGCTCGTCGTCCGCCCGTTGGCGCAGGCGGCACAGCACAAGGTGCACCGGGTTCGGTGAACGCCGCGGTACCCCGCCGGCCGCAGGGTGTGGTCACCCGCGGTACCACCAACCCCAACCGGCTGCGCCGGGTGGACAACTGGATCGCGGCGTGGTGCGGCGACCGGCTGCGGGCGGCCGACGACCCGCTCGTCGTCGACCTCGGCTACGGCGCCACGCCGGTCACCACGGTCGAGCTTCGGACGCGCCTCGCCGCCGCCGTGCGGCCCGACGTACGGGTCGTCGGGCTGGAGATCGATCCCGCGCGGGTCGCCGCCGCCGCCCCGGTCGCGCACCCTCCGGCCCTGACGTTCGCCTCTGGCGGCTTCGAACTCGCCGGTCTCCACCCGGTGGTCGTCCGGGCCATGAACGTGCTGCGTCAGTACGACGAGTCGGAGGTGGCCGCCGCCTGGCGGACGATGACCGACGCCCTGGCGCCCGGCGGCGCGGTCGTCGAAGGCACCTCCGACGAGGTCGGCCGGCTCGCCGCCTGGGTGCTGCTCGACGGTTCGGGGCCGCGTTCGCTGACCCTGGCGGCCCGGCTGATCCGCCTGCCGGCTCCGGCGGCGCTGGCCGAGCGGCTGCCCAAGGCCCTGATCCACCGCAACGTGCCCGGGGAGCGGGTCCACGAGTTCATCCGGGCCCTGGACGAGGGGTGGCGCAACGCCGTGGCGTACGCGCCCTTCGGTCCGCGCCAGCGCTGGCTGCGAGCCGTGACCGCGGTCCGGGACGCCGGCTGGCCCGTACTCGACCGCCCCAACCGCTGGCGGCTCGGCGAGGTCACCGTGGCGTGGTCGGCGGTAGAGCCGGCCTGACGGGTAGCGCCTCCCGGACCGGCCGGAGCCGGTCAGAGCTCCCGGACCGGCCCGCCGGTCAGAGCTCGCAGCCGACCAGGACCGGCTCGGGATGCAGGGTTACGCCGAAGCGGCTGTGTACGCCGTCCCGGATCTCCCGGGCCAGGTCAAGCAGCGCCGCGGTGGAGCCGCCACCCCGGTTAGTCAACGCCAACGTGTGCTTCGAGGAGATCGCCACCCCGCCACGGCCGCCGTACCCCTTGCCGAAGCCGGCCCGCTCGATCAGCCATGCCGCGCTGACCTTCACCAGGCCGTTCCGGCCCGGCCAGGACGGCGGTTCGCCCAGCGCCCCGGCCCGCTCGAGCAGTGCGGCGTACGCGTCGGCGTCGAGCACGGGGTTGGTGAAGAACGAACCGACCGACCGGGTGTCCGGGTCCTCGGCGTCGAGGACCATGCCCTTGCCGGCGCGCAACGCCAGCACCGCGGCCCGGGCGTCGGCCAGCGGCACCCGGTCGCCGACCGGTACGCCCAGCGCCCGCGCCAGTTCCGCGTACCGGATCGGAGCCGACATCGGCGAGTGGGCGAGGGTGAACTCGACTCCCAGCACCACCCACCGGTCGTTGTGCCGGAAGACGCTGGACCGGTAGGCGAAGCCGCACTGCTCCGGGGTCAGGACGGCGACTTCGTCGGCGACCCGGTCGTACGCCTCGATGCCGGTCACCGTCTCGGCCACCTCCTGGCCGTACGCGCCGACGTTCTGGATCGGGGTCGCCCCCGTCCCACCCGGAATTCCGGAGAGGCATTCGATGCCGGACCACCCGTTGGCCACGGCGAACGCCACGACGTCGTCCCACGGCTCACCCGCCTCGACCCGCACCGTGACGGACTCACCCTCGTCGGCGACGACCCGGACGCCCCGGGACCGCAGGAGGACCACCGTGCCCGCGAAGCCCTCATCGGCGATGACGACGTTGCTGCCACCCGACAGAACGAGAATTCGTTCATCCCGAAGCGCCGCGGCACGTACGCTTTGTACGGTTTCATTGGCATTCGTGGCGATAACCAAGCGGTGCGGCGGGCCGCCCAGGTGAAGGGTCGTAACGCCCGCCAGCGGCGCGGGGGCCGCCTGGTCGGCGCTGGTGGTCGCCCGGGCACTAACGTCTGACACACCCCTAACCCTAGGCTGAGGTCCCGCCTCGCGACGTACGGAGCCGGCTCCCGGGAGGATGACCATGAGCAGACCCCATGCCACCAAGGACTTCTGGATGCCCGCGCTGCGCGCGGAGGGAGCCGCCTTCTACGCCGCCGTCGAGGAAGCCACGCCGGAGATGCGTGTGCCGTCCTGCCCGGACTGGACCGTGACCAATCTCGTCCACCACCTCGGCTCGCTGTACCGCTGGGTCGGTGCGATCCTGAGCGCTCCCGAAGGTCCCCCACCGCGTCCCAGCACCGAGGGCCTGCCCACCGGCAAGGCCGCCGTCGAGTGGTGGCATCGGGAGTACGACCAACTGCTCGGCCTGCTCGACAAGGTCGACATGGACGCCCCGGCGTGGAACTGGGCGCCACAGCCCAAGCGGGCCGGCTTCTGGCACCGAAGGATGACGCTGGAGACCGCCGTACACCGGTGGGATGCCCAGATGGCGATCGCGTCCGGCGAGCCGATCGAGGCCGCCGTCGCTGTCGAAGGCGTGAGCGAGGTGCTGGACACCTGGCTACCGGCCGGCCGGGGGCACACCTCCCACACCCGGCAGGGCGTGGTGCACCTGCAGGCCGTCGACGCCGACCACGAATGGTTCGTACGCCTGCGTGGGTCCGGGGTCGCCCTGCTCGACACCGCGACGATCCTCGACACCGACGACCACCATCCGAGGGCGCACGCGGCCGGCACCGCGAGCGACCTCATGCTCGCGCTCTACGGCCGGGTTCGGTTCGACGTCCTCGACATCGCCGGCGACGCCACTCTCCTCGACGCGCTTCGCACTGGCTGAACCAGGTAACCGTCCCCGCCTGATCGCCGGGTCGGCTACCGGGCTCGCCGGGCTACCTGTTGACCGGCTGGGCCCCGATTGGCTGGCCGAGGGACCGCCGGGCGAGGAGGGCCGCCCCGGCGACCGCGGCCGGCATGAGCAGCACCGCCCCGAGCGGGATCAGGAAGCTGACGAACACGGCGACGCCGAACCCGAGGGCGACCGGACGGACCGACCGCAAGGCCCGGCGGCGGTCGGCCAGCCGCAGGCCACGCCGGTAGAACGGGGCTCCAACCAGTTCCAGGGCGAGCAGCCAGCCGCCCACGCTCGCCCCGAGCACCGGTACCGCGGTCTGGCCCACCACCGGGATGAGTCCGGCGAAGAACAGTGGGATGCCGACCAGCGCGCTGACCGCCACCAGACGGGCCGAGTCGGCCGCGCTGCGCCGCACCGACCGCCACAGCGGGACGTCCACCCGGCCGGGCGTCCCGCCGTACCGGTCCTCGACGGACTCAGAGATCTTCTCGTAGAACGGGTCGCCGACGACCAGGGTGACCGCGGTGAAGGTGACGACGGCCAGTAGCCCGCCCAGCCCGAGCAACGCCAGCTCCACCACCGCGCGTATCGCCTGCCGCGCCCGTTCCGGCCAGTCGTCGGCGAACGGGGTGACCAGGTCGGCGAGGTCGGTAACGAACCAGGCGAGAACCGCGAACGCGGCGACGAAGAGCACCGCCGAGACGAGCGCCGGCAGGATGCCGAGCAGCACCAGCCGCGGACTGCGCGCGTACAGGTGCAGCCCGCGCAGCAGCAGCCCGATCCCGGAGAAGAACTGGCCGATCGTGCCGGCGATCGGTGCGGCCGACCTGGGCACGTTCACGCCGTTCACGCCGTTCACGCTGGGGAGCGTAGTTCCTCCGCCGCGCCGTTGGCGAGCGCGGGTTCTGGGGTACCCGAGCCCGGCTCGACGGGAGCGCGCAGCTCGTCAAGTCGCACCAGCGCGACGCCGGCGACGATCAGGGCACCGCCCAGCAGCTGCACGGCGGTCGGCAGCTCGCCGAGCACGAGCCAGGCGATCAGCACCGCGAACATGACCTCGGTCAGGCCGATGAAGGACGACAGCCGGGCGCCCAGGATCCGGGCCGCGCCGATGCCCGTGACGTACGAGACCACGGCGGCCACGAGGGAGAGGCCGAGGATCGGCACCAGCCAACTCGTGCGATGACCGGCGAAGGTGACGGCGCCGAAGGTGGCGCGCAGCGGCAGCGCCTGCATGAGCCCGAGGACGATCAGGATCGCCGCGCCCACGGCCATGCCGCCGCTCGCCAGGACGACCGGGGGCAGGCCGGCGTCGCTTCGCGCAGAGAGGACGAAGTATCCAGCCAGGCCGATGCCGGCACCAAGTCCCCACAGCACGCCCACCGGGTTTAGCCGCGCGGCTCCGGTCAGGTCGAGGACCAGAACCAGGCCGAGCATCGCCGCCGCGGAACCCGCGATGGTCAGCCGGCGGGGCCGCTGGCCGTGAACCAGCCACATCCAGCCGACCACGAGGATGATGCCGAGGTATTCCAACAGGAGGGCGACGCCGATCGGCAGGTACCGCACGGCGTTGAAGAAGCAGGCCTGCGCGGCGGCGACCGCGAGGAGCCCGAAGAGGGCGATCGCGCCGGCGTTGTGCCGCAGCACCTGCCATCGATTGCGCAGCGACACCGCCGCGGGGACCGCCAGCACGAGCGCCGCGATGCCGACCCGCGCGGCGACTGCGGCCTCCGCCGACCATCCCGCCTCGATCAACGATCGCGCGAACGTACCCGACGTCGCGAAGGTGACGGCGGACAGCAGCGCCAGTCCGAGCCCGGCGGCGGCGGACGGTGGTTGGCGCATCGGTTCTCCTTCACGTGGGCGGGACCAAAACGTGGGCGGCAGTAATACGCAAGCGGTAGCAATACGCAAGCGGTAGTAATACGCAAAACGAGACTATGCTCATGACCGTAGGGCTGCCCCTGACAGGAGTCAAGTTGCTTTTTGCTCATGACACCGAGTGCGGTCTCGCTGCCGCCGCCGCGCTGGTCAATACCGCTGGGCACAGTCGGGAAGGGCTGCCCGACGTCGCTGCGCTGGATGAGTTCTTCGCCGCGTACGGGTGGACCGGCCGGCACGAGCACACGGAGGCCGAGCTGCGGTCGGTGCGGGCGCTGCGACCCCGGCTGCGCCGGTTCTGGGAGGGGAATGAGGACGAGGTCGTGCAACTGGTCAACGCGCTCCTGCGGGAGTCGCGCGCGCTCCCGCAGCTCATCCGGCACGATGACGAGCCGTACCACCTGCACGCCGTCTCCCGCGATGTGCCGCTTGCCACCCGGATGGCGGTCGAGGCCGCGATGGCTCTCGTCGACGTGGTGCGCAGCGGCGAGTTGGCGCGGCTGCGGGTCTGCGCCTACCCGGACTGCGGCAACGTGCTGGTCGACCTTTCGAAGAACCGGTCCAAGCGGTTCTGCGACGCCGGATGCGGCAACCGGGCGGCGGTCGCCGCGTACCGGGCCCGCAAGGCCGCCGGCCAGGCTGGCGTGGGCTGAGGGCGCGTGCGGTTCCGGGCAGCCGGAAGCCGACGCCGTTGCCACCCCCCGTCGACCGACAGGCGGCGACCCGGCTCCAGGTCGAGGATCTTCGCCGGCTGGGGGTTGCGTTCGAGGCCGCCCATCGCGAATCGCCCGCCGACGATCCGCCGCGATGTCGACCTCGGCGTGCTCGGCCAACCAGAACCGCAGCCGGGCCGCATGGGCCACGGTGCGGTGGACCTTGACCGGCGCGTTCGTCCGGGCGCGGACGATCACCGGTTCAGCCACGCTTTCTCCCTTGGGTCAACCGACCACGTTGGAGACACCGGCGGACACCTGGGGCGTAACCGGCAGCCAGTCTCCGGCGATACGGGACCGCCGCACCGATCACGTTCGTCGGTGGTATTGGTTGCGGCGGGGACGTTGCTGGGGGTCGAGCCAGGCAGGCGGGAGGAATTCGGGATGGCCGTCGCCGGCGATGCGGACCTGCCAGTCGTGGTGGTGGACATGGCGGTGGTGGTGGCGGCAGAGCAGGACCGAGTTGTGCAAGCTGGTCTCGCCGCCGTCGGCCCAATGGACGATGTGGTGACCCTCGGTCCAGCGGGGTGGCCGGTCGCAGCCGGGGAAGGCGCAGCCTTGGTCCGCAGCACGAGGGCGCGGCGCAGCGGGCCGGTGAACGAGCGCCTTTTTCGGCCGACGTCGAGGACCTGGCCGCTGCCGCCGAGCACGGCGGGCAGGATCCCGGCGTCGCAGGCCAGCCGCCGCACGGTCGCCGGGGCTGAGCTGGGTGCCGGTGTCGAGGGCGCCCGCTCGAAGCTCGCGGCGCAGCACCTCATAGCTGGTCGTGACCACGACCTGCGTCGCGTCGCCGCCGGCATCGGGCAGGTTGCCGCTGCGCAGTGCCAGCCGACAGATCTCCGCGAGGGCGTCGTGACGCCGTTGTCCCGGCGTCCGGTCGTCGCCGACGCCGGTCGGGGCGCACAGGGGCTCCAGGGCGGTGTGAAGCAGCGCGGCGGTTTCGGCGTCGAGCCGGGCGGTGAGCCGGGTCTGGCCGGGCGAGCCGGTCGAGAGGGTGAGCTGCCGGTCCCGGTCGGCTCTCGCCTCGGCCTCGACCAGCGCCCGCCGGTCGGCCTCCTCGGCCACCTCGGGCGCGACCTGGGCCAGGATCCGCGCGCTCAGCCCGCGCAGAATCCCCGGCTCGAACCGGCCCGCCCAGTCGACCAGCATGCGCGCGGCCTTGTCCGCCGCCTCGGCGCCGGCCTGCGCATGAACCATTGCGACGGTGTCGGCGATGACACGAGCGTGCTCAACCGTCACGGCACCGGCGGCCAGCGCCCGGTGCGCCGCCGTCGTTCCGCCAGCCAGCGACCCGGCAGGCCCGGCATTGAGCGCGGTCGCGTCGGCGACCAGCCGCCGCCCGGCCGCGATGGATAGGCGCAGCCGCTCGCGCAGCCACACCGCTGTCGACGACGCCCCCTGCGCGACAGCCACACCGCGGCCGTCGACCTCCCGGACCAGCTCCAGCTTCACAGCCGCCAGCCGCTGCTCCAACATGTGAACGGCATCCAACGCGTCGATCAGCTGCTGCTCCGGCAATGTCCACACCGGCGCGTCGACACACGCCCGAACGGCGGCGTCGGCAGCAGCGAGATCGACGAGCACCCGCCCAGATTAGAACAGTCGTACGACAATTTGCGGGCCGCGCCATCGCCTGCGTTCCCCCGTGACGCGGATTCTGCCGCGGCTGCCTATGGCGTTCGACGGCCACCGGCGCGTCGGGCAGTCAGTCCGCGAGCCGCAGGCGGACGCGGCGGTTGGCGCGGCCCTTGCTTTCGACTTTGACCACCTGCACCTTGCCGATCTGCGCGGTGGACGCGACGTGGGTGCCGCCATCGGCCTGCACGTCGAGGCCCACGATGTCGACGATGCGGATCTCCTGCTCCCCGGCCGGGATCAGGTTCGACTGGGTTCGGATGATGTCCGGGAGCGCGAGCGCCTCGTCCCGCGGCAGCACCTTGACCGCCACCGACCGGTCCGCGGCGACCTCGGCGTTGACCAGTTCCTCGAGCCGTGCCTTGAAGCCCGGCGGCACCTCCGGCAGGTTGAAGTCCATCCGCGCCTCGCCGGGTTCCATGTTGCCGCCGGTGACCAAGGCACCGAAGTCGCGGAACACGACACCGCACAGCACGTGCAGGCCGGAGTGGGTACGCATCAGCCGAGTGCGCCGGTCGTCCTCCACCGCGCCGGTCACGGCCGTGCCGGCCGGCGGTACCGGGTCGCCCTCGGCCGGAATGAGATAGAGGTCGTCGCCCTTGCGGGTGCCCACAATGCGGGTCTGTACGCCCTGCCAGAGCAGGACGCCGTGGTCCGGTGGCTGCCCGCCGCCCCCGGGATAGAAGGCCGACCGATCCAGCACGATGCCCTGCTCGGGATCGGCGTACACGACCGTGCACTGCCACTCGCGCAACGTGGGATCGACCAGGTCGAGCCGCTGGGTGCGGCCGTGATGTGTGACGCCCATGACTGGGCAGGCTACCCGTTCAGGAATGCCGAGATGCGCTCGCGCAGGTCAGCCCGCCGGGTCCACAGGACGCCCGGCTCGTCGTACACGTGCAGGGTGGCCCGGGGAAGCGCGGCCGCCAGAGCCTCGGCCACCTCGGCCGGGTGCAGGTCGTCCCCGACGCAGCCGATCACCAGAGCCGGCGCCGTGACCCCGGCCAGCGCGGCGCGGTCGCGGACCGCGACCTGTTGGGGCAAGGTGGCCAGCGCCGCCGCCAGGCCGTCGCGGATGAGTTGCTCGGTCCGCTGGCGCACGTACGCCCGGCCGGCCGGCGTGTTCCGAACGGCGGGGGGCA
>DASVMV010000127.1:0-5396 GCA_036384155.1 Micromonosporaceae bacterium | reverse complement strand
GTTGATGTCCAGCTGAGCCATGTCCCGCTGCGGTCGGGCGGCCGGCGTCGGCGTCCACCGCAGCTGGCGCACCCCGGGGGAGCAGAGCGCGCCGAGCGAGGCGAGCACCGTGACCGCCGCGCTGATGAGCAGGGCATTGCGGGCGCCGAGCCAGACCACGCTGGGACCGGCCAGCAGCAGGCCGACCGGGCCGAGCAGGAGCGTTCCGAGCGCGTCGTACGAGCTGACGCGCGACAGGGCCGCGGCCGGGATCTCCCGCTGCATGGTGGTGTCCCACAGCACGACCAGGATGTCGACCGCGATGCCGGCCGCGAATGCCACCAGCACGGCCACCGGCAGCGACGCCCCGAGCCCGAGCACCAGCGGCAGCCCGGCCAGCGGGAAGGTCAGCAGCACCACCCGCAGGATCGGCCGGCGCGGCCGGGCCCGGATGGCCAGCACCACGCCGACGACCATGCCGATGGACTCGGCCGCCAGCACCCATGACCAGCCGGCCGCCCCGCCCAGGTGGTCGTTCGCGATGACCGGGCCCAGCACCGAGAACACGGCCTGGAGCACCATCATCACGAACGAGTACTGGAGCACCACGACCCACAGCCACTGGCGGGAGCGGAACTCCTGCCAGCCGTCGCGCAGGTCGGCCAGCATGCTGGACCCGGTCCTGGTGACCGTGCGAGGCAGTGACAGTCCACTGAGGAGGGACGCCGAGGCGATGAGCAGCCCGGCGTTGAGGGCCATCGCCCAGCCCGCGCCGAACGCGGCCACCGCCGCGCAGGCCACCGCGAAGCCACCGATGCGGGCCAGGTTCATTCCCAGGCGCAGCACGCCGTTGGCCGACTGCAGCCGCTGCTCCGGCACGACCTCCGGCACCACCCCGGTGAAGGCCGGGTAGAACAGCGCGGTGGCAAGGCCGGCCAGTGCCGACGCGGTGACCAGCGCCGCGCCGCACGCCGCCACCAGCGCGGCCGCGAGCACGAGGGTTCGCCGGCTGCCCTGCGCCAGCCGGGGCAGCGCCAGCACCGTCACGACCTGCGGCGCCCAGATCGCCCCCTTGGTCAGCACGGTGCCGACCGCGTACGCGCCCGACGCCTCCGGCGGCAGCAGGTGTCGGGCCAGGATCAGGTCGGCGTACGAGACGACGAGCATCGCCAGCGTCGCCGAGCACGCGGTGACGACCTGCCGGGCGGTGATCCCAGCGCCATCGGCCGGGGCCGGGTCGGATCGGGCGAGAAGCGCGAGTACGGGCGGGATCAGGAGTGCGGCGGCGGTGCCCGCGAGGACGGTTCCGGTGAGGCCGGCGCCCAGCACCAGGCCGGCGATCAGACCCCCGTAGCGGCCGGCTGCCAGCACCGTCATGCCGAGCGCGAGGCGCAGGAACCGCTCGTCGCCCTGGAGTTCACCGAGCCAGCGGCCGGCGATCACGACGGCGCCCGTGTAGACCGCCAGCAGCAGCGTGACCGCCGCGGGCAGGTCGAGCAGCGCGGCCGCCACCGGCGTCAGCACCACGACCGCGCCACCGCACACGGCTGCGGTCACCCAGGCGATCCGCCCGGTCGCCGCGCCGGGGCGCCGGGCCCGGTGGACGGCGACGGCGATCTGCAGCCCGAGGCCGGGTACGCCGGCGATGCCCGCGATCGCCAAGACGGTGGCGAGTGCGCCAAGGTCGGCCGCGCTGAGCCGCCGGGCGCCGAGCACCGGCACCAGGTAACCCAGCGCGTTGGTCAGCGCGCCCGCGATCGCCACGGCGCCGCCGGCCATACCAATGCGGCGACGCTGGGACCGGAGGTCAGCGGCTACCATCGTGGACCCTCCTGCTGACCCGCGGGATGACCTCGTCGTCCACCGGCGGTTCCGCGGCTGCCATCGTCGCCTCACATTCCTGCCACCCGAACACCGAGGGGTGGCCGGCGCCGTCGTGGATTCTGCGCAGGTTACTGGTGCGGAAACCTCGGGTCCACTCGGTCGCATGTCATTTCGGCGGCGGGGCCGGCGCGGGGCTCCGGCCGACCGCCGTGGGACCATGGGTCGGTGGGCACGTGGCTTCGCCGCTTGTGGCTTGGCAGGGCCGGCAGACCGGCTGATTTGATCACGGGCGTTGCCGGACGGGAAAAGGACGGCGGCTGGTCGGTCTTCTTTATCAGCGATGGGCTGGAGCCGGCCAAGGTCCGGGCATGGACGCTCACAGAAGTCATCGAAAGCTCGGCGGCTGCGGTTGCGTCCCTTTACGCGGAACACCCGACCGTCGATGGCGCGGAGCTGCAACTGGCCATCTATCCCTGGGACTACCGTGACGGCCCGATTTTCGACATCGCTGAGCAGCAAGGGTCATTCCGGGCGCAGGATATTCAAGGAAGCGAACTTGCCGTACGGGGCGCAACGCTGGAAGACCTTGTGACTGCCGTTGACCGAATGCCCGGCGTGCCGCCGAACAACTCGATGTTTCGCTGGATCCGTTCTATTGCTTCACTTCCAACACCCCCGACCTCGCCGGTGTCGAGATGACGGTCGCCGCTTGCGGTCGTCGCGGCGTCGCACTCGGCGCGGGTCAGCTTCTCGCGCGATAACCAGCGGGATCGCCAGCCCCCAGGGCGTGCGGGCAGGCGATCACCAGCACGGTGACGGTGCGTACCACCGCTTCGTCGACCCGGCCGATCAGCGACCACACCACCCCGGTCGGCCCGCCGTCGGTTGCCCGTACCGGGCCGACGCGTACCCTGGGGTGCGGACGCGGTTGTGATCCATCTCGGATCTCCCGCCTAACCGACCTCCGGAAAGGATGGGCAAACGCGTGGCTGACCAGGCCACCGTCGACCGGCTACGGCTCGGTGACCATGTGTGCTGGACCTTCGACGACGACCGCGAGCGGTCGGACGCGATGGCCGGGTACGTGCGTGCCGGCCTTCGGGACACTCACAAAATCGTCTATATGACCGACACCCTGCCGACCGGCGCCGTCCTGTGTGATCTGCGGGCTCGTGGCATCTCCGTCGATGCCCCCCCTGCACTCCGGTCAGCTGACGGTGAGCACTGCCGAAACCTACCTGGCCGGGGACCGGTTCGACCCCGCGGCGATGCTCGCTCATTGGACACACGAGTTCGCCCAGGCCAGCCGGGAAGGCTACGCGGGCGTACGGGCCGTCGGGGACATGTCCTGGGGGCTGCGCCCGATCGCCGGCGCCGAGCGCCTGAAGTCGTACGAGGAGCAGGTCAATCGGGTCTTCAGCGACGGGTTCGGCATGGCCGTCTGCCTGTACGACCGGCGGCTGTTCACCGGCGGGCAACTGAACCAGTTCTCGTCCGTCCATCCCGGCACGATGCGCCCGGGGGCGGGCAGCGACTGGGTTCCGCTGTTGCGGATGGCGCGCACCACCGATCCGTACGGCGTGCGCCTCGCCGGCGAGGCCGACCTGTCCAACCGGGAGTCCTTGCAAGCGCTGCTTCGCGAGCTTCTCGAGGACGGCGCCCGGCACGACACGCCGGTCGTGGTCGACCTCACCGACGTGACCTTCGTCGACTCCACCACGGCGCGGGCCTTGGCCCGGGCGGTCGCCGCCGCGTCGGGCCGCCTCCACGTGATCGGGGCGTCGCCCGGAGTGGCGCGTCTGCTCCGGCTCCACGATTCCGGCGTCCCGCTGGCCTCCCCGCACGCTCGGGCGTCGGCGTGACCGCAACTCATGTGGCCGCCCCCACCCGCGGGGCGCAGCCACAGCATTTCGACCACCTCGGCATGTTCTACCACGACGCCGGCCAATACGTTGCGGGCGTGACGGCTTTCGTCCGCTCCGCCGTGGTTGCCGGGCAACCCGTGCTGGTGGTCGTGCCGGGGCGCAATCTTGAGCTGCTGCGGCGGAGCATCGGGGCCGACGCAGACCGGGTTCAGTTCGCCGACATGGCGGTCGTGGGGCGCAACCCGGGCCGGATCATCCCGTCGCTGCTGTCGGCGTTCGCCACCACGCACCGGGGCCGCCGGCCGGCGATCGTCGGCGAACCCATCTGGCCGGAACGGACGGCCATGGAATACCCCGCGTGCGTCGCGCACGAAGCGTTGATCAACGCCGTGTTCGCCGACCACGACGGGGCGATCCTGTGCCCGTACGACGCCGCCCGGCTGAACGCCACCGCGCTGGCCGACGCCGCTCGTACCCATCCGGTCCTCAGCGATGGCGAACGCACCTGGAGAAGCGACTGGTACGGCGAACCGGTCACGACCGCCGCCGTCGCCAATGTTCCGTTGCCGGCTCCTCCGGGGGACGCCGCCGTGCTGACCTTCCGGGACCGGCACGACCTGACGGCCGTCCGCCGCTTCCTGGCTGAACAGGCCACCGCCGCCGGGCTCCCTGAGGAACAGCTCGGGGACCTGGTCGTGGCCGTTAACGAGCTTGCCGCCAACACGGTGGAACACGCCGCCGGCGCCGGGCGGCTCGCCGTGTGGCAGGAGGACGGCGTGCTCGTCTGCCAGGTCGACGACAGCGGCCAGCTCACCGATCCGCTCGCCGGCTACGTTCTGCCGCCGGCCGACGCGCACCGCGGGCGAGGTCTCGTGCTGGTCAACCAACTCTGCGACCTCACGCGCCGGCACACCCGGCCGGACGGCACGTCCATCCGGGTCCAGATGCGGCGGCCGGCCGACCGGCCGGTGTCGTCGGCGGACTACCGGAGCTGATCGACAACCACCAGCACGGTGCCGGGCGCGATCTCGGCAAGAAGTTGGCGTTGGCCCGAACGCGTCAACCGGATGCAGCCGTTGGTGGTGTTCTGCCCCAGTTCCCGGTCGTGATACCAGGTGTGCAGACCAATGTGGGCGCCGCGCAGCCCGGACGGCACCGCCCGCTGATCGTCCGGCACCGCGCCGAGCGCGAAGACGTCGGTGGTGGCGTACACGCGGCCTTTCAAGGTCGACCGGCCGAGCACGAAGGTGCGGCCCAGTGGGGTCGGCGTACTCGGCTGGCCCAGGCTCACCGACCAGGACCGGACCGGGACGGCGTCCCGCAGCCAGGTGAGCCGGTGTGTGCGGCGGGCGACGACGAGCAGGTCGCGCAGCGGTACGACGGTCCAGCCGCCGGGCGGCACCCAGGCGAGGCGGCGGTTCGCGGACGGCAGCAGGACGGCCATCCAGCCGGCTCGGCGCTGCACGATCGGAACTGTCAGCGGCACACCCTGGATGCTCGGCGCGAGGAATGCCCGGGGACGACCACCGGGAGCGTCGAATGCCGCAACCCGCCGCACCGGGCGCAGGCCTTCGGTCAGCGGCTCAGTCGACAGCGGCGCCGGATCGGACGGAAATCCCGGGGGAGGCGGGCCGTAGTCGATCACCGAAAGAGTCGCGGGCGCCGGCCTGGCCGGCAGCGTCGGCTGCACGCGCACGGGCGGGGCGGATGCGACCGTTCCGCCGGCCG
>DASVMV010000126.1:0-2918 GCA_036384155.1 Micromonosporaceae bacterium | reverse complement strand
TGTCACATCTGGCGCGGCGGCACCCAGGCGCGCCTGGCCGCCGCAGCCGCCGCGGCGCGGAGGGGACGGGTCGGATGATCGCGAGCGTTCGTGGCCTGGTGGCCAGCGTGTCGCCGGACGGAGCGGTGATCGAGGTCGGCGGCGTCGGCTTGGCCGTGCAGTGTGCGCCGGCCACGCTCGCCGGCCTGCGGGTCGGCACCCCGGCCCGGCTGGCCACCAGCCTGGTGGTCCGGGAAGACTCGCTGACCCTGTACGGCTTCGCCGACGACGACGAGAAGCAGCTGTTCGAACTGCTGCAGACCGCCAGCGGCGTCGGACCCCGGCTGGCCCAGGCGGTGCTCGCCGTGCATTCTCCCGACGTGGTGCGCAAGGCGATCGCGAACGCCGACACGGCGACGCTGACCCGGGTGCCGGGCATCGGCAAGAAGGGCGCCGAGCGGTTGGTGCTGGAACTGCGCGACCGCATCGGACCGGTGGCGGTGGCCGTGGACGCCGGGGGAAGCCTGGTCCGCGGGACATGGACCGAGCAGGTGCGGCAGGCCCTGGTCGGGCTGGGCTGGACGGCGGCGCAGGCCGATCAGGCGGTTACCGCGGTGGCGGAGACGGTCGACGGCGAGCCGCCGCCGGTGCCGGTCCTGCTCAAGCAGGCGATCCGCGTGCTGGGCCGCACCACCAGGTGAGCGCGAGGAGTGAGCCGGGTTTGCGAGCCCCGCAGTCGCGAACGAAGGAAGACGCATGAGCGCGAGGACGAGCGTTCCGGGGCGGCTCGCGTGGGACGCGGCCGCGCCGGAATGCGAGCTTGAGCCGGGATTGCGAGCCCCGCAGTCACGAACGAAGGATGGCGCATGACGACGTCCGACGGGCTGGTGTCGGCCTATGCCGGCGACGCCGACCGCGACGCCGAGGTCAGCGTCCGGCCGCGGCGGCTCAGCGAGTTCGTCGCCCAGGACCGGGTGCGCGAGCAGCTCGACCTGCTGCTGCAGGGAGCGATGCGGCGGGGCAGCCCGCCGGATCACATCCTGCTCTCCGGGCCACCCGGCCTGGGCAAGACCTCGCTGGCCAACATCGTGGCGGCCGAGCTGGGCACCGGCATCCGGGTCACCAGCGGTCCGGCCATCGAACGCGCGGGGGACCTCGCCGCGGTGCTGACCAGCCTCGGCGCCGGCGACGTGCTCTTCATCGACGAGATCCACCGCATCGCCCGGCCCGCCGAGGAGCTGCTCTACAGCGCCATGGAGGACTTCCGGGTGGACGTGATTGTGGGCAAGGGCCCCGGCGCCACGGCCATCCCACTCGACGTCGAGCCGTTCACCCTGGTCGGCGCGACCACCCGGGCGGGACTACTGACCGGTCCGATGCGGGACCGGTTCGGGTTCGTGGGCCACCTCGACTTCTATGCGGCCGCCGAGCTGGAGGTCCTGCTGCACCGATCGGCGCGGATCCTCGGCGTACCGGTCAGCGCCGAAGGCGCCGCGGAGATCGCCCGCCGCTCCCGCGGCACCCCCCGGATCGCCAACCGCCTCTTGCGCCGGGTGCGGGACTTCGCCGAGGTGCGCGCCGACGGGATGGTCGATCTGGTCACCGCACGGGCGGCCCTGCGGGTGTACGACGTCGACGAGCTGGGCCTCGACCGCCTCGACCGGGCGGTGCTCACCGCGCTGGTGGACTCGTTCCGGGGCGGGCCGGTGGGCCTGTCCACCCTCGCCGTGGCCGTCGGTGAGCAGCCGGACACCGTCGAAGAGGTGTGCGAGCCGTTCCTGGTCCGGGCCGCTCTGCTGGCCCGTACGCCCCGCGGGCGGGTGGCCACCGACGCGGCCTGGCGGCATCTGGGGCGCACGCCACCGCAGCCGGCGCCGGGCGTAGCGGACGCGCCGGACCTGTTCTCCGCGGGTCCGGACGACCCGGTGTGATCAGACCGTGATTTCTGCCGCATTCGGTGTTTCGAGACACAGCGACTAGACTCGCCCGCGGTCCGTACAGGACGTGAGATATCGCCTCCGCTCCGGCACCATGCCGGTCCGGTGGCCGATGGAAAGGTCGACAAGCGTGTCCTACGCAGCAGCGAGTGGCGGTGGCGGCGCCAGCTTCACGCCACTTCTCATGATCGTCCTGCTCTTCGGCGTCATGTACTTCATGATGATCCGTCCGCAGCAGAAGCGGCGGCGCGAGGCCGAGCGGATGCAGTCCGCCATCGGGCCGGGCGATGAGATCGTGACGATCGGCGGGCTGTACGGCACCGTCACCAGCGTTGACGACGAGACGGTGACGCTGGAGGTGGCGCCGGGCGTCCACACCCGGTACGCCCGCCCGGCGGTGGCCCGAGTGGTGAACCCCGCGCCGAAGGCCGAGCCGGTCGTCGAGGAGACCAAGGTCAAGGAGTGATCATCGGTCCGGGGGCCGGTATCGGTCCGCCGGACGACCCGCACAGTCCCGTCGCCGCGATCGGACGCCGCGGCGACTCGGCCATGCCGCCCAGCGTCCGCTCGCGTAGCTTCGACCGCCGCCGCCCATGGGGCCGCACAGCACAGGGAGATCCACAGTCGTGGCACCACCTCAGCGACAGATACGCCCAGGCCGGCAACTCGCCGTGCTCGGGGCGATCTTCGTCGTCCTCTATCTCCTGGTCTTCTTCGCCGGGGCCAAGGGCAGCTTTCAGGACCGGCTGCACCCGAGGCTCGGCCTGGACCTCATCGGCGGCACCCGGGTCACCCTGAAGGCGAGTTCGCTGGACGGACGGGCACCGTCGGGGGAACGGCTGGAAGAGGCGCGCCGGATCATCGAAGACCGGGTGAACAGCCTCGGTGTTTCTGAGGCCGAGGTGGTCACCGAGGGGAACGAGAACATCGTCGTGTCGCTGCCCGGCGAGAACCGCGACCTGAGCGAGATCGGTGAGGCGGCCGAACTGCGCTTCCGCAAGG
>DASVMV010000125.1:0-5623 GCA_036384155.1 Micromonosporaceae bacterium | reverse complement strand
GCCAAGGCGGTACGCCCGCTGCGGGCGCTCGTCGGCGCGGTCGGCCTGGCACTGGTGGACCGCGACGAGGTGCTGGCCCTCGACGGGCGCGGCGGGCACCACTCGGCCGAACTCCTCGCCGCGGCCCGCTCGGTGATCGCCACCGGCCGCTCCACCGTACTCGGCGAGTCCGGCCTGCACTGCGACCGGGTTGACTGTCCGGTACGCGGAGCCGTCGTAGCGCCGCTGACCGGCCCGGATGGCGTCGCCGCCGGCGCACTTGTGGCCATCGCCGACGACCCGCCCGCTCCCGGCCTGGTGCAGGCGGCGCTGGAGACCGCCCGGTGGGCCGCCGCCCAACTCGCCCTCGCCGAACTCGACTCGTCCCGGGAGCGGCTGGCCCGCGCCGAAGTTCGGGCCCTGCGGGCTCAGATCAGCCCGCATTTCATCTACAACGCGCTGACCGCCATCGCGTCGTTCGTCCGCACCGACCCCGAGCGGGCCCGGGAGCTGATCCTCGAGTTCGCCGAGTTCACCCGGTACTCCTTCCGCGCGCACGGCGAGTTCACCACCCTGGCCGAGGAACTGCGCTCGATCGACCGCTACCTGACCATCGAACGGGCCCGCTTCGGCGACCGGCTGCAGATCCGCCTGCAGATCGCGCCCGAGGTGCTGCCGGTGAGCCTGCCCTACCTGTGCCTGCAGCCGCTGGTGGAGAACGCGGTGCGGCACGGCCTGTCCCGCAAGCCCGGTCTCGGGTCGCTCAGCATCGAGGCGCGCGACGCCGGCGCCGAGTGCCACATCACGATCGAGGACGACGGGGTGGGCATGGATCCGGCGGTGTGGACGGCCGGGGCCGCCGACGCCACCGGCGAGGCCGGCGACGACGCCGGCCACGTCGGCCTCTCCAACGTCGACGAGCGGCTGCGGGCGGTCTTCGGCGACCAGTTCGGCCTGGTCGTCGAGACCGCCCTCGGCGCGGGCACCAGGGTCAGCATGCGGATACCGAAGTTCCGTCGGGAAGTGCGGGCCAGCGCATGACCGGGTACCGGGACGCCGAGGTAGCCACGGCCTTCCTCCGGGTACTCGCCGTCGATGACGAGCCGCCGGCGCTGGACGAGTTGGCGTACCTGCTGCGGGCCGACCCGCGAGTGGCGCGGGTGCACACGGCCGCCGATGCGACCGAGGCATTGCGGGTGCTGCGGCACAACGACGTCGACGCCGTCTTCCTCGACGTGCGAATGCCCGGCCTCGACGGCATGGAACTGGCCCGGGTACTGCGCCGGTTCGCCCAGCCGCCGGCCATCGTCTTCGTGACCGCGTACGACGACGGCGCGGTGGATGCCTTCGATCTGGGCGTGACCGACTACGTGCGCAAACCGGTACGCGCCGAGCGGCTGGCCGAGTCGCTGCGCCGGGTGGTCGGCTCCCGCGTGGTGGCGGCCCATCCGGCGGCGCTGGCCCGGGCCGAAGACGACCCCGCCATCCCGGTCGAACTCGCCGGGACGACCCGGATGCTCCCCCGCTCGTCCGTCCGGTGGGTCGAGGCGCAGGGCGACTACGCCCGACTGCACACGGCAGACGGTTCCCATCTCGTACGCGTGCCGCTGGCCACCCTGGCCGAGCGGTGGGCCGACGCCGGGTTCGTCCGCATCCACCGGTCGTATCTCGTGCAGTTGCGACTCATTGCCGAGCTTCGCGCCGCGAACAGTGGTCACGTCGTCGTCATCGACGGTACGGAGCTGCCGGTCAGCCGGCGACACAGCCGCGAGCTGAAGGACAAACTCGTACGGGCCGCCAAGCAGGAGTGGGCCCGATGACCGCAGTTCGAACGTTGTGACCGGACCTCCCTCTTTGCCAGGGTTGTCCGTTACCGCGCATGCCATCTTCCCGATCTTCACAGCCGGTGTCTCGTCGTACAGGTGTGCGAATCTTAGGGCGTGCGGGAGGCTCTGGCGCAGGCGGACAAGGCAGTCGGCGACTGCCTCGCCGTGCCGGCCTGGACGCTCCGTGGCCAGGAGTTGATCGATGCGCTTGATGCCGCCTGTGACCTGCAGCAGAAGGTGACAGCGGTGGTGCTGGGCCTGGTCCGGGAGGTGGACGGCTGCGGGCTGGCCCGGGAGTTGGGTGCGGCGTCGACGACGGCGTGGCTGCGCAGCCGGTTGCGGCTGTCGGCCGGGGCGGCGCGGCTACTCGTGGGCGATGCGCACCGGCTGGATACCGGGCCGGCCGCGGTACGGGACGCGGTCGCAGCTGGCGCGGTGACCGTGGACCAGGCACGCATCATCGCCCGAACGTGGAGACCGTCCACGCTGAGGCCGGTGTGCTGGCGGCGGACAAGGCCGTCGGGCTCTTGCTGGACTGGGCCGGCCAGTTCGACCCGGACAGCCTGCGCAAACTCGCCGACCGGATCCTGGACCACGTGGCACCGCAGGTCGCCGAGCAGGCTCAACGGCGGGCGCTGGAGGCCGCGGAGAAGCGCGACCAGCGCGACCGCTACCTGAACCTCTCTCCGCAGCCGGATGGGCGGGTGCGGCTGTCCGCGCTGCTCGACGTCGAAACCAGCACTGTCCTGCGCACCGCGTTCGGCCCACTCACCAAACCCCACGGGGAGCAGGATGACCGGACACCGGGCCAGCGGCGGCACGACGCCCTCACCGAGGTCTGCCGCCTTGCGTTGCGCACCGGAAAGTTGCCCGACAACGGCGGTGGGGAGGCCACCCAGGTCGTGGTCACCACCGGCTACGACCCGTTGGCCGGTCAGCTGGGCGCCGGCACCCTGGACACCGGCGAACAGATCAGCGCCGAAAGTGTGCGTCGGCTCGCGTGCGACGCGAGCATCCTGCCCGCCGTCCTCGGCAGCCAAGGCCAGGTGCTGGACATCGGGCGGCAGCGGCGGCTGTTCACCGGACCGATCCGGCGCGCCCTCGTCCTACGCGACCGCGGCTGCGCCTTCCCCGGCTGCGACCCGGCCACCCCGCTGGTGCAGCGGGCATCACATCACCCACTGGTCAACCGGCGGCACCACCTCCCTGGACAATGGGGTGTTGCTGTGCGGGCGGCACCACCGAGTCGTGCACCACGACGGCTGGCAGGTCCGTATCGCCGCCGACGGGCACCCCGAGTTCACCCCACCCACGTGCATAGACCCGCGACAGGAGCCTCGCCGCAACACCTACCACCGACGCTGCTGATCGCCACGGAAGGAGATCATCACGGCTAGGGACCTGCAGTCCGTTCCCGTCGCAAACATGGGCCTCGCGAGCGGACAATTGGCGGAGGCCGGCCGCGTCGAGGTGAGCTGTCCGATCCGGATCCGCACCTCGTCGGCTCCGATCTCAGGGCTGGAGTCAAGCCCGTACGGCGCCTGCGTGCGCCAGGACCGCCATGACGAGGCGCCGGCCCCGCCACCTGGCCACCATCCGGCGCAGCGATAGGGCATACCGCAGGACGGCGGATGGTCGATCTCCACAGGTTGTTCACAACGCACCCCACCACCCTCCACGGGCACTCCCTACAGTCCTGGGCATGAGGGAACGCCGGGTCCTGGTGGTCGAGGACGAGCGCACCATCGCCGAGTCGGTGGCGGCCCGCCTGCGGGCGGAGGGGTTCACCGTCCACATTGCCAGCGATGGCCCCGGCGCCGTGGCGGCCGTCCGGGATCATCAGCCCGACCTGGTGGTGCTCGACGTCATGCTGCCGGGCTTCGACGGTCTGGAGGTGTGCCGGCGGATCCAGGCCGACCGGCCGGTTCCGGTCCTCATGTTGACGGCGCGCGACGACGAGACCGATCTGCTCGTCGGGCTGGCCGTCGGCGCGGACGACTACCTGACCAAGCCCTTCTCGCTGCGGGAGCTGGCCGCTCGGGTGCACGCCCTGCTGCGCCGGGTGGACCGGGCGGCGACCGCCACGCACCACACTCTCCGGGTCGGTGACCTGGAGATCAACCAGGCGGAGCGGCGGGTACGCCGTGCGGGCGTCGAGGCACACCTGACCCCGACCGAGTTCGACCTGCTGGTGCACTTAGCCGGCCGTCCCCGGACGGTGCTGCCCCGGGAACGGCTGCTCGCCGACGTCTGGGGCTGGGCGGACGCCTCTGGCGCCCGTACGGTCGACAGCCACGTGAAGGCGCTGCGCCGCAAGCTCGGTGCGGACCTGATCCGGACCGTACACGGGGTCGGCTACGCCCTGGAGGTGAAGCCGTGACCCGGCTGTGGGCCGGTCTCAACCGGGCGCTCGACCTGCTGCCCCGCCCGCTGGACCCGGTGCGGTCGATCAAGCTGAAGCTGGGCATCCTGCTGGTGGCGTCGGGCTGCGCCGGGCTGGCCTACTTCCGGTACGGGATCGGCTGGATCCCCCCGATGACCTCGGTCACCGCCATCTGCATCGCGCTGGTGACGTCGCAGGTGCTCGCGCACGGAATGACCTCGCCTTTGCGGGAGATGACGGCGGCCGCTGGGGCCATGGCCCGCGGCGACTACACGCGGCGGGTCCGGGCCACGTCGCGGGACGAGGTCGGTGAACTGGCGAAGGCGTTCAACCAGATGGCGACGGACCTGGCCGATGCCGACCGACGCCGCCGGGAACTGATCGCCAACGTGTCGCACGAGCTGCGCACTCCGATCACCGCGCTGCAAGGGGTGCTGGAGAACATCGTGGACGGGGTGGCCGAGCCGGAGCCGGCGACCCTGCGGGTCGCGCTCGCGCAGACCGAACGCCTCGGGTACCTGGTGGCCGAGATGCTCGACCTGTCCCGGTTGGACGCCGGTGTGGTACCGCTGCGGCGGGTAACCGTTGATGTCGCGGACTTCCTCGACGAGGCTGTCCAGCAGGCGGCGGTGAACGCCTCCGGCGCCGGCCGGTCGGTGGACTTCCAGGTACGGCAGCCCGCAACGCCGCTTCGGATCGAGGCCGACCCGCGGCGGCTGCACCAGGTCTTCGCCAACCTGCTCGACAACGCCGCCCAGCACAGCCCACCGGGTGGCACGGTCCTCGTCGGCGCCGAGCAGCGCGGGGACCGCCTGCGCCTGGAAGTGACCGACGAGGGCGAGGGAATTCCGATCGAGGAGCGGTCCCGGGTGTTCGAACGGTTCACCCGAGGCGACCGGGCCGCCGACGGTGGCACGGGGCTCGGTCTGGCGATCGCGCAGTGGGTGGTGGAGTTGCACGGCGGCGCGATCACCATCACCGACCCGCCGCCCCCGGGCCTGGACCGGCCGGCCACCGGCTGCCGGATTCAGGTGACCCTTCCGCTGGCCGCCCGCTCGGCGACCGCCGGCCGCTGAACCGAATCCGCCGCTGGCCCGAATAAAGTACGCCTAGCCGGTACGACCCGCGGCCTGCTGCGCGGATCCGGCCCTGCCGAGGAGTCGAACGTGACGGAACCCGCTCCCATCGAAAAGCCTGCCCACACCGACGGCGAGCACCTGGCGGGGAGCACCGACGCCACGCCGCTGGCGACGGTGGCAGCCGAGGCTCCGCCGCCCGCTGGGCCGGTATCGCCTCCGGCGCCGCAACCCGGCGGTCCGACGCTCGCAGCGCAGCGCGACCCGCGACCGTATCCGCTCCCCCGGCCGCCGGTCGTACCCCCTCGCCCCCCGTTGCTGGCGCGGCGCTGGCCGGCGCCGGCCGGCGGCGCACACCT
>DASVMV010000124.1:0-10784 GCA_036384155.1 Micromonosporaceae bacterium | reverse complement strand
AACAGGCCGCCGCGTTGCTGGCCGGGGCGCGCGATCTGGGGCCGATCGGGCCGGACAACACGTACGGGGCCGGCCGGGTGGATGCGCTCGCGGCGTGGAGCGCGCTCTGATCCCTCTTTCACCGTCCGGGTTGGTGTGGTGAAGGGAAGCGGTCGGACAGTTCCGGTGCTGCCAGCTACACCCTCCGCTGGACGTGCAGCAGGTACTCCTTGCGGTTGAGCGGGTTGTGGTCGTACCGGGACCGGGTCGGCACGGCGCCGCGCACCGGCTCGTAGTGATCGAACGCGTACTCCAGGACGCCTTCGCCGCTGGTCAGCGCCGGCAACTGCCGTTCGAGCGCGAACACCCGCGCCGCCGGCACCGCGCCCTCCAAGAGGTAGGACGAACCCTGCACCTCCGCGGTCTCCGGGACGGCCAGCACGCGTACCAGCGCGGGCACGACCGCCCCGAGCGTCTCCGCGGGGATCTCCAGCCGGAAGCGATGGATCGGCTCGTGCACGCGGGTACCGGCCCGCCGCAGGGCCGTCATCAGCACCAGCGGCGTCAGCCCGCGAAAGTCGGCCCCCGTACTGGACATGCTCTTGTCGAACTTCGCACCCATGTGGCTCTGTCGAGGCGCGTAGCCGGCGTGCGTCATGGTTACGGCACAGTCGGGGATCTGCCAGCCGTTCAGTCCTTGGCCGAGGGCTTCCCGGACCGTGTCCTCGACGGCCGTGAAGAACGCCAGCGGCATCGACCCGAGTTCCACGCCGAGTTGAAACGTGACACCGCTGCCGGGCGGAGCGGGCTCGACGCGCAGGCCGACCGTGGCCAGGAACGGATTGCCGCCCTTGTCCATGAACTCGACCGCTTCGCCCGCGCCGACCAGCCGCTCGATGCAGATCGTGGTGGTCTCGCGGAACGTCACGTCTATCCCGTACTCATCGGCCAGCGTCGCCTGGATGACCTCCTTCTGCACCTCGCCGTACAGCGAGACGGACATCTCCTGCCGCACGTCGTCGCGCCGCACGTTGATCAGCGGATCCTGCTCGGCGACCTGGGTGAGCGCGACGAACAGCGGGCCCGCATCGCGCTCCCGGCACGGCACGACCGCGGTCTCCAAGGTGGGCGGGGGGAACAAGTGCGAGTCCCCCCGGGTACGTGGGGCGCCGATCGAGTCGCCGATCCGGACCGCGCCGAGGCCCCACACCTTGGCGACCCGTCCGGCGACAACGGCCGAGGTCGGGTCGGCGGAGCCATGGTCGAACAGACCGATCCGGGTGACCTTCTCCTCCCGGCGGCCCGCCACCACGACCCGATCCCGGACCCGGACGGTTCCCGCGAACAGCCGCAGGTACGCAACCCTCTCCCCCGCCGGGCTGCGCTCGACCTTGAAGACGGTGCCGGACACCGGGGCGTCGACGTCACCGTCTCCGCACGGCAGGAACTCGGTGATCCCGGCGATGAGGTCAGCGATGCCCGCACCGGTGATGGCCGAGCCGAAGTACACCGGGTGGAGCAGCGCGCGCCGGCTCTGCGCCGTTAGCACGGCCCGCGTATCGACCTCCTCGCCGCGCACGTACGCGGCCAGGAACGCGTCGTCGCGCTCGGCCAGCAGCTCGAGCAGACCCTCGGCGAACCCATGATGGCCGGACGGGTACGGGCGGAAAGCCGCGGCCCGCGTACCGAGCCGGTCGACGGCCCCCATCGCGACGATCGCCGGCGTCAGCTTCTGCGCGATGGCGCGGAGAAGGTCGTCGTACCGGGCGCCGATCCGGTCGATCTTGTTGACGAACAGGATCGTCGGGATCCCCAGCCGCTGCAGCACCCGCATCAACACCCGGGTCTGCGGCTGGACACCCTCGACCGCCGAGATCACCAGGACGACGCCGTCGAGCACGCCGAGCGCCCGCTCGACCTCGGCGATGAAGTCCGGATGGCCGGGCGTGTCGATCAAGTTGACGGCTACGTCATCGACGGCGAAGGACACCACGGCGGACTTGATGGTGATGCCGCGCTGTCGCTCCAGCGCCATCCAATCGGTCTGGGTATTGCCGTCATCGACGCTGCCGATCTCGTCGATAACGCCGGCCGCGTACAGCAGCCGCTCGGTCAGGCTGGTCTTTCCGGCGTCAACATGAGCGAGAATTCCCAAGGTCAACGATGCCACTCAGCGTCACGTCCTTCGCATAGGCGACTCCCATCTGGTTGGACATGAACGCCGCAGCCATCATCGTTCTCCTCACTTCGGCATCGTCGGACCTGGTACCCACGCAGAAAAGCAGCCCGCCCCGCAGTAGGGCAACCGATTTGCCGGCCCCATGCCACCGCGGGCGGCGGCGGTCGGGCCGGATGACTGGCCCTACTCTCGCCGACGCTGGCCGGGCGATCAGCGGGCCATCAGGCTGATCTCGAAGGAGTAGAGCGCGGCCCGGTAGACGTGGCTGCCGTACTCCACCACCCGGCCGCCGTCGTCGTACGCGGTGCGGACCATGGTGAGCAGCGGCCCCCCTCGCGAGTCCCCGAGCAGCGCGGCCTCGGCGGCGGTCGCGCGGCGAGCCCCGATCCGCTGGTCGGCGAGCCGCAGCCGGATGCCCGCGTCGCGCATGATCTGATACAGACCGCGCTCGGCGAGCATCTCCTCGCTGATCGGAAACCGGCCGACCGGAAGATAGTTGTGCATGAGCGCGAGCGGTTCGTCGTTCGCGTAGCGCAGGCGCTCGAGCGTCACCACCTCCGTGGCGGGCGCCAGGTGTAGCGCCACGGCGATGTCGTCGGGCGCCGGGGCGATGCGGAAGGAGAGCACCCTCGTGCGCGGTTGCTTGTGGTCGCGGAGCAGATCGTCGTAGAGGCTGGTCAGCTCGACGGCACGGCGTACGCCACCGTGCACGACCTGGGTGCCCACGCCGCGCTTGCGGACCAACAGTCCCTTGTTGACGAGGTAACTGATGGCCTGCCGCATCGTGGGACGGGCCAGCCCGATCTTGTCGGCGATTGCGATTTCGTTCTCCAGCCGGCTCCCGGGAGGCAGTTCGCCCGACTCGATGAGCTCCTCCAAGCGGCTGGCCACCTGGAAGTACAACGGGATCGGACTGGATCGGTCAATCCGAATGAGCTGGTCGAGGCTGCGCATTGGGTCCTCACCGATGGAGCACGGGGCGGACTCAGATTGTAGCCGCCCGTGAGGACATCCTCATGTCTAGACAATGTGTTGACGACAAGAGCGCCCGGTGTTTACATGTGTGGCACCACGAACCAACCGAAGTGTGACATCGGTGAGGGGCTTGTCATGCGCGTAGGCCTCATCGGCGTCGGGCGGATCGGGATGGCGCACGCCCAGACCCTCGTTGGCCTCACCGGCGTCGATGCGGTCCTGATCGCCGACCTAGAGCCGGATCACGCGCGCGACGCCGCCGCGAAGGTCGGCGCGCAGGCGGTCGCCTCGGTGCGCGATCTCTTCGCCGCCGGCCTGGACGCGGTGGTCATCGCGGCGCCGACGCCCACGCACGACGAGTTGATCAGGGTCGCCATCGCCGCCCGTGTGCCGGTGTTCTGTGAGAAGCCGATCGCCGCTGACCTACCCAGCACGCGGGCGCTGGTGGCCGACCTTGCCGGCGCTCCCGTACCCCTTCAGGTGGGCTTCCAGCGGCGATTCGATCCGGGCTACCGGGCGATCCGGGAGGCGATCGCGGCCGGCAAGCTGGGCTGGCTGCACACCCTTCGGGCCTGTACGAGCGACCCGGCGCCGCCGCCGGCGTCGTACATCGCCGGCTCCGGAGGTATCTTCCGCGACTGCAGCATCCACGACTTCGACGCGATCCGGTTCGTCACCGGCCGCGAGGTGGTGGATGTGTACGCCACCGGCGCCAACCGGGGGGCCGAGTTCTTCGCCGAGGCCGGGGACGTCGCTACCGGGGCGGCGCTGCTGACTCTCGACGACGGCACGCTCGCCGTATGCACCGCAACCCGCTACAACGGCGCCGGCTACGACGTGCGGCTGGAGGCCTGCGGGTCGGCCGGTACGGCGGTCGCCGGGCTCGACGAGCACGCCCCCCTGCCCACCGCCCCGCCGTCGGCCTGGCCGAGCGGTGCCCCGTACCCCGGCTTCTTGCAGCGGTTCGCCACCGCGTACGAGGCCGAGTTGCAGGCGTTTCTCGAGGTCGCTGCCGGACGGGCGGAGAGCCCGTGCACGGCCGAGGACGCCCTACGGGCGCTGCTCGTGGCCGAGGCGGCCACCCGCTCGCGGGTTACCGGGAGCCGGGTGGACCTTCGGGAAGTCGAGCTGGAGGTGGCGGCATGAGGATCGCCGGAGCGCCCATTTCCTGGGGCGTGTGCGAGATCCCCGGCTGGGGCGTTCAGCTGCCGCCGTCGCGCGTCCTCGCGGAGATGGCCGAGTTGGGATTGGTCGCAACCGAGTTCGGGCCGGAGGGATTCCTGCCCGCCGAGCCGGCGGCCAAGGCCGCCGTGCTCGCGGCAGCGGGCCTCGCAGCCGTCGGCGGCTTCGTCCCGGTCGTACTGCACGAGCCCGGCCACGATCCATTGTCCGAGGTGGACGCGGTCCTGGACGGCTTCGTCGCGGCCGGTGCCGACACGCTGGTCCTCGCCGCGGCCACCGGCTCCGACGATTACGACTCCCGGCCGGAGCTGGACGACGCCGGGTGGAAGCGTCTGCTGGCCAACCTCGACCGCCTCGCGGAGCTGGCCCGGTCGCGGGGTATCACCCCGACGCTGCACCCGCACGTCGGAACCATGGTGGAGCGCGGCGACGAGGTGCACCGCGTACTCGACGGCAGCGACACGCCGCTCTGCCTCGACACCGGGCACCTGCTGATCGGCGGCACCGACCCGGCCCTGCTCGCCGCGCAGGCCGCCAATCGGATCGCGCACGTCCACCTCAAGGACGTCGACGCCGACCGGGCGGCCCGGGTGCGGTCGGGCGAGATCGGCTACCGGGCGGCGGTGGCCGACGGCATGTACCGTCCGCTCGGCGCCGGTGACGTCGACATCGCCGGCATCATCGCGACGCTCAGCGCCGCGGGGTATGCCGGCTGGTACGTGCTGGAGCAGGACCTCGTGCTCACCACGGAGCCGAGCGGCAGCACCGGTCCCCGCGACAACGTCGCCGCGAGCCTGGCCTACCTCGCCGGCCTGCCGAGGCACCGGCTGCCGTCATGAGCTTCGACGTCGTCACCATGGGCCGCGTGGGCGTCGACCTGTACCCGCTCCAGGTCGGGGTACGGCTGCCCGACGTCGAGACGTTCGGCAAGTTCCTCGGCGGCAGCGCGACCAACGTCGCGGTCGCCGCCGCCCGCCACGGTCGCTCGGTCGCTCTGGTCACCCGGACCGGCGCGGACCCGTTCGGCGAGTACGTGCACCGGGAGCTGCGCCGCTACCACGTCGACGACCGGTGGGTCACGGATGTCGCCGGCCTGCCCACCCCGGTCACGTTCTGCGAGATCCTGCCGCCGGACGACTTCCCGATCTACTTCTACCGTTACCCTGTGGCGCCGGACCTACGGATCCGGGCGGAGGAGCTGGATCTGGATGCGATCGCCGATGCCGGCGTGTTCTGGGTGACCGGCACCGGGCTGTGCGCCGAACCCAGCCGGGAGGCGCAGCTGACCGCGCTGCGACGCCGGGGCCGGCCCGGCATCACCGTCCTCGATCTGGACTACCGACCCATGTTCTGGCCCTCTCGCGAACGGGCCAGGGAGGCGATAGGGCAGGCGCTGCCGTACGCCACCGTGGCGGTGGGCAACCTCGACGAGTGCCTGACCGCGGTCGGCGAGTCTGACCCGGACCGGGCCGCGGACGCGCTACTCGCCGGCGGCGTCGACTTGGCCGTGGTGAAGCAGGGCCCCAAGGGCGTGCTCGCCCGTACCAAGACGGAGACGGTCGAGGTCCCGCCGTTGCCGGTCGAGGTGGTCAACGGCCTCGGCGCCGGGGACGCCTTCGGCGGGGCGCTCTGCCACGGCCTGCTCGCCGGCTGGCCGCTCGCCCGGATGCTGCGCTTCGCCAACGCGGCCGGTGCCATCGTCGCGGGCCGGCTGGCCTGTGCCCCGGCGATGCCCACCACGGACGAGGTCGATCGGATGTTGGCCGGCGAGTGGCTGCCGGACGAGGAGGACCACCGTGGATGAACAGGTCCGACGCCGGCTCGCGACGACGCGGGCGACCCGCCCTGGGGCTATCGCGGAGGCGGCAGCGGCGCGGAAGCGACCCGACCCGGTGCCGGAGCGGCTCATGCTGATCGCGGCCGACCATCCGGCCCGAGGCGCGCTGAGCGTCGGCAAAAGGCCACTGGCCATGGCCAGTCGCACCGATCTGCTGGATCGGCTGGTCCTCGCGCTGTCCCGGCCCGGCGTGCACGGGGTGCTCGGTACCGCCGACATCCTCGAAGATCTGCTGTTGCTCGGCGCGCTCGAGGGCAAGGTCGTGCACGGCTCGATGAACCGGGGCGGCATCCCCGGCACGGTGTTCGAGTTCGACGACCGGTTCACCGGCTACGATGCGGCCGCCATCGCCGGCATGGGCTTCGACGGCGGCAAGATGCTGCTGCGCGTCGACCCGGCCGACCCGGCGTCCGCCCGCACGCTGCATGCCTGTGCCGGCGCGGTCACCGAGCTCGCGGCCCTGCGGCTGACCGCCATCGTGGAGCCGTTCTGGGTGAGCCGGCGGGCCGACGGTAGACCCGTCAACGACCTCTCTCCGGTGGCGGTCATGCGCTCGATCGCCGTGGCCCAGGGGCTGGGCAACACGTCCGCGTACACCTGGCTGAAGGTACCGGTCGTCGACGACATGGCGCGCGTCATGGAGGCCTCGACCCTGCCGGCTCTGCTGCTCGGTGGCGACCCGAGCGGCGATCAGGAGGAGACGTACGCCTCGTGGGAGGCGGCGTTGACCCTGCCGAACGTTCGGGGCCTGATCGTGGGCCGTACCCTGCTCTACCCGCCCGACGAAGACGTGGCGGCGGCCGTGGATACCGCCGTCAGCCTGCTGTGAGCGAGGTGATCCTGCGGTGAACGAGTGGTTCTTCCCCGGTGGCACCAGCGTCGTCCCCGACGGCCGCACCTGGCGCCACGCCGGACTGCGTTTCGCGCAGCTCGCCCCGGGCGAGCGGCATCGCGTGGCCACGGGCGGTGTCGAGTCCCTGGTCCTCCCCCTGGCCGGCGCGGTGACCGTCGAGTGCGACGGCGAGCGGGTGGCGCTGACCGGCCGCGAAAGCGTCTTCCACGGTCCCAGCGACTTCTGCTACCTACCCCCGGATTCCACGGCGACGGTCTCCGCGGCCGAGAAGGCTCGCGTCGCTCTCCCGTTCACCGCAGCCGGCCCCGGGCTTCCCTTCCGGCATGTGAAGGCCGCCGACGTGGAGATGGAGTTGCGCGGCGCGGGTGCCTGCAGCCGGCAGGTCAACAACATCGCCGCCGCCGGCGGCTTCGCCTGCCAACGGCTCATCGTGGTCGAGGTCCTCACCCCCGGTGGCAACTGGTCGAGCTATCCGCCACACAAGCACGACGAGCACAGCGAGCACGAGACCGAGTTGGAGGAGATCTACTACTTCGAGGTGGCCGGGGGTGGCGCCGGCTACCAGCGGGTGTACGCGGCCGATCCGGCACGGCCGATCGACGTGCTCGCCGAGGTGCGCAGCGGCGACGTGGTGCTCGTCCCGCACGGCTGGCACGGTCCGTCCATCGCGGCCCCCGGCTACGACCTGTACTACCTCAACGTCATGGCTGGACCGGGCCCCGAGCGGGCCTGGCGGTTCCGCGACGACCCGGCGCACGCATGGATCCGCGCCACCTGGGCCGATCAGTCGGTCGACCCCCGCCTGCCGCTACACCTCGGAGGTGATCGGCGATGACCAGGCTCACCGTGGCCCAGGCCCTGGTGCGCTTCCTGAGCCAGCAGTACACCGAGCGCGACGGCGCGCAGCGGCGTCTCTTCGCCGGCTGCTTCGGCATATTCGGCCACGGCAACCTCGCCGGCATCGGGCAGGCGCTGCGCCAGTATCCACAGCTGCTGCCCTATCACCAGAGCCGGAACGAGCAGGCGATGGTGCACACCGCGGCCGGGTACGCGCGGATGACCGACCGGCTGTCGACCTTCGCGTGCACCACGTCCATCGGGCCGGGCGCCACGAACATGCTCACCGCGGCCGCCGGCGCCACGATCAACCGACTGCCCGTCCTGCTGCTGCCCGGCGACGTGTTCGCCACCCGGCCCGCCGACCCGGTGCTGCAGCAGCTGGAGGTGCCGTGGGCAGGTGACGTGTCGGTCAACGACTGCTTCCGGCCCGTGTCCCGCTACTTCGACCGGATCAGCCGGCCCGAGCAGCTCATCAGCGCGGCGCTGGCGGCGGTGCGGGTGCTCACCGATCCGGTGGAGACCGGTGCGGTCACCCTGGCGCTGCCACAGGACGTGCAGGTGGAGGCGGACGACTGGCCGGACGAGTTCCTCGCCCGGCGGGTCTGGCCGGTCCGGCGCCCGGTGCCCGAGCCGGCGGTCATCGCCGAGACCGCGTCCCGGATCCGCGCCGCCCGCCGTCCGCTGGTGGTCGCCGGCGGCGGGGTGATCTACAGCGGGGCGACCGAGGTCCTCGCCGCGTTCGCCGCCGAGACCGGGATCCCGGTGGCGGAGACCCAGGCCGGCAAGGGTTCCCTGCGGCACGACCACTCCGCCGCGGTCGGCGCCATCGGTGCGACCGGAACGACCGCGGCCAACGCCCTGGCCGCCCGGGCCGATCTCGTGATCGGCCTCGGTACCCGCTACAGCGACTTCACCACCGCCTCCCGGACGATCTTCGCTGACCCGGACGTGCGGTTCGTGAACGTCAACGTGGCGGCGTTCGACGCGGCCAAGCACGACGCCCTGGCGGTGGTTGCCGACGCCCGGCAGGCCGTGGCCGCCCTGCGTGATGCCCTCGCCGGCTGGCGGGTGGACGACGACTACCGCAGGGAGGTCGCCGAGCGGGCCGCCGCGTGGTCGTCCGAAGTGGACCGGGCCTATCACCTCGGCCACCGCCCGCTGCCGGCGCAGAGCGAGGTGATCGGTGCGGTCAACGAGGCCGCCGGGCCAAGCGACGTCGTGGTGTGCGCCGCCGGGTCGATGCCGGGGGATCTGCACAAGCTGTGGCGGGCCGCCGGCCCGAAGCAGTACCACGTCGAGTACGGGTACTCGTGCATGGGTTACGAGATCGCCGGCGGCCTGGGCGTGAGGCTGGCACAGCTCGCCGGCGGAGCGGCCGACGCCGAGGTGTTCGTCCTGGTTGGCGACGGCTCGTACCTGATGATGGCGCAGGAGATCGTCACCGCGGTCGCCGAGGGTGTGAAGCTCATCGTCGTCCTCGTGCAAAATCACGGCTTCGCCTCGATCGGGGCGCTGTCGGAGACCGTCGGGGTGAACCGCTTCGGCACCTGGTACCGCTACCGCGATCCCGGCACCGGCGCATTCGAGGGCGACCGGTTGCCGGTTGACCTCGCCGCCAACGCGGCCAGCCTCGGCGCCGAGGTGCTGGTGGCATCGACGATCGACGAGCTGCGCGTGGCGCTGGCGAAGGCCCGCCGGTCCACCCGTACCACGGTGGTGCACGTCGAGACCGATCCCCTCGTCGGGGCGCCGTCGTCGCAGGCGTGGTGGGATGTGCCGGTGGCCGAGGTCGCCGCGACCGACGGGACGCCCGAGGCGCGCGCCGCGTACGAGACGGCGAAGCGGACCCAGCGCCGGTACCTGCGCGGAGGGCAGTCATGAAAAGGGGTCGGTCACCGCGTCCCACATTCCCGGCCGGGATCGTCGCGGCGCCGCGCCGCGGAAACCACTCGCACGAGGAACCACCTACACTTCCCGACCGCGGTCTGCTCGGTGCGCAGCGCCGGACAGGTCGTACCCCACCCCTTCGTTGGAGGAATGCATGATCGCAAGAAGACGCTCGGGCGTCGTCCTCGCCGCCCTGGCCCTCGCGCTGGCGGGTGCCGGATGTACCGGCTCGAACGAGCCGAGCAAGCCCAGCGCCACCCAGCCGGCCGCCGGAGCCGGGTCCAGCAATCTCACCGTCGCCGTGGTCACCCACGGTTCCGCGGGTGACGCCTTCTGGGACGTTGTCAAGCGGGGTGCGGAGGCGGGCGGCAAGGACAGCGGCGTGACCGTGAAGTACGAAAGCAACGGCGACCCGGCGCAGCAGGCGACGCTGATCAACAATGCCGTCAGCCAGAAGGTCTCCGGCCTCGTCGTGTCGATGGCCAACCCGGACGCGCTGGCCGAGCCGATCAAAGCGGCCGTGGCGGCGGGGATCCCGGTGGTCACCATCAACTCGGGCCAGGACAAGTCCGCGGCGTTCGGCGCCATCGCGCATGTCGGGCAGGACGAGACCGTCGCCGGCCAGGGCGCGGGCACGGAGTTGGCGAAGGCGGGCGTCAAGCACCTGCTCTGCGTGGTCCACGAGGCCGGCAACGTCGGGCTCGAGCAGCGCTGCGCCGGCGCCAAGGCCAAGCTCGGCGGCACGGTGGAAAACATCCAGGTCAACATCGCCAACGTTGCCGCCGCACAGAACGTCATCTCGGCCAAGCTGCAGCAGGACAAGTCGATCGACGGCGTGCTCACGCTCAACCCGGCCGTCGCGATGGCCGCCGTCCCCGCCGTCAAGTCGGCGAACTCGTCGGCGAAGGTGGCCACCTTCGACCTCAACGGCGATGTCGCCAACGCGATCGGCGCGGGTGACATTCTCTTCGCCGTCGATCAGCAGCAGTACCTGCAGGGTTACCTGCCGATTGTTTTCCTCACGAAGTACATCGAAACACTCACGCTGCCAG
>DASVMV010000123.1:0-9616 GCA_036384155.1 Micromonosporaceae bacterium | reverse complement strand
GGCGCGGCCTGGCGGCCTGGATCCCGCCGGCCGTACTCGGTTTGCTGTTCGCCAACTACCCGCCGCTGATCGAGGGCCCGTTCCGCAACGCCGCAGGCGGGGTCGACATCAGCCTGCCGGTAGCCATCGGCGCCGCAGCGGTGCTCTACCTGCTGACACTGTGGATCTGGCCGGAGCCGTCCTACGTCTACCCGGCGGCCGACGGCCCGCGGCTCGTCCCCGCCGCGCCCGGACAGAAACCACCACCCGTGGAAGGCGGCCGTGCCCCGATCCAGCCCGCAATCGACCGCGAGCCGGTGCGGGGAAGCGGCCCGGTCGGATGACCGAGCCGAACGCCGACAATGCATCGCCGCGGATCACCGCAGACGGCCGACTCGGCTCGGTTGACGCGGGCAACCCACCACGGACCCGTAGCTTGGTCCACAGAACTCGGCTTCCAGGTCGGCGCCAGCACCTACATCGACACCATCGGCGTCGGCGGCATCGTCGAACGCATCCGGGCGCGCGTCGAAAGCGCCTTGCGCGCAGACCAGGTCTCCAGGGGGCACTGGCCATGATCTGGGGTAGCAGCACGACGTCGCCGTCGACGCCCGCCCGTCTAGTGGTTGACCTCCGTCACCCGCCGCACGCTCAATAGACGAGGCTGGCCGCCCCTGCGCGCCCAGGCCCGACTCCTGCGCGCCCGCAAGACCCAACTCGAGTTCGAGCTCGACCGCCCCGCCGGCCAGCCCCAGCCTCTGGCCGACCTCGACGAGATCGGCGGCCACATCCACCACGCGCTCGCACACGGGGGTCGCCGGGAGAAGAGAACCCTCTTCGACGCCCTGATCGAGGAAATCCGGGTCAAGTTCCGACTCCCGATCTTCCGCGCCCGATGGCCACACAGGAACGAGAGCCGGACCAGGACGGGCCGGCTCTCGATCAAGATTCGGTTCGGATTCTGCCGATCTTGGCTCCCCCGTTTGGACTCGAACCAAAAACCTACCGGTTAACAGCCGGTTGCTCTGCCAATTGAGCTACGGGGGATCGCTGAGGGGGCATGGATCACTCCGGCCCCGGCGACGGGACAAGAGTACAGGACAATCCCAGGTGGCGGGCCGCGGGGTTGGCGGACAGATGGTGTGCCATTATCCGGACAAATCGCCGGACCTTCCACGGAAGGCATGAGCGCGGAGCACGATGGGTAGATAACGCCAGGACACACGACGCACGGCGCGACATGGTTGGCCACCGGGAGCACCGGGGAGCAACGACGCGTCAGGTACGGAAGGAGCCGCCATGCGCGGGAAGCTTTGGTTCATCGGGGGCATGGCCGCCGGGTTCGTTCTCGGGGCCCGCGCCGGCCGGGAGAAGTACGAGGAGCTGGTCCTACGGGGCCGCAAGTTCCTCGACCACCCGACTGTGCAGGAGGCGGCTGGCGTCGCCCAAGCGCAGGCCAACCGGCTCTACGAAGAGGGAAAGGACCGGCTGGGCCAGACCAAGCTGGGCGAGAAGCTGAGCACCAACGGCAGCGGCACCACCCACACGCTGCCCTCGTCGGGAGAAGCGCTGAACAGCTCCGCGACGGGCAGCACCACCAAGCCGAGTTCCACCTCCGGTACGACGTCATCCTCGACGACAGGGCGCAAGCCCGGGTCGTCCAGCACCACCCTCTAAACCGGGTGCGCTGAGGGCCGGTCGCCGTGGCGACCGGCCCTCAGCCGTTTGGCGTCCTCACCGGTTACTGACTCACGAGGCGGCCGAACCCGCCGCCTCGTGAGTCCTGGGCTGAAAGGACGTCCCGCCGCGGGCACCGCTAGAGAAGATCCTCGTCGTCGTCCTTCTTGAGCTTGGTGTCGTCCCGCAACTCCAGGTACGGCTCGCGGTCGGCCGGCTGCAATCCGGCCTGGATGGCCCGGCTGCGCTCCAGTTCGGCGTCGAGTTCGGCGCCGAGCAGAACGGCCAGGTTCGTCAGCCACAGCCACACCAGGAAGATGATCACGCTGGCCAGCGTCCCGTACGTCTTGTTGTACTTAGCGAAGTTGGCGACGTAGACCGCGAACGCACCGGAGGCGATCAGCCAGACGACCACGGCGAGGATCCCACCGGGGCTGATCCAGCGGAAGCCACCGGTCTTGGCGTTGGGCGAGGCCCAGTAGAGGATGGCGAAGATCAGGCTGACCAGGATCAGCAGGACCGGCCATTTGGCGATGTTCCACACGGTGACCGCGGTCGAGCCCAGGCCGATCGCCCCGCCCGCCGCCTCGGCCAGCTTGCCGGTGAACACCACGATCAGCGCGCTGGCCAGCAGCATCACGCCGACGGCGGCGGTGACGGCAATGCGGATCGGCAGGGTCTTCCAGATCGGCCGACCCTCGGGCACATCGTAGATCAGGTTGGACGCCCGCATGAACGCGCCGATGTAGCTCGAGGCCGACCAGAACGCCCCGAGCAGACCGACGATCGCCACCAGCCCCGCGGTGGGACTATTTGCGACCTGGTCGATCGCACGGTCGATGATCTCACGCACGTCCGTCTGTGGGACCAGTTCAGTGATCGTTTTCTGGACGTCCTTGCTGGTCTTCTCGCCGAGCAGGCCGAGGAAGGCCACCAGCACCAGCAGGCCGGGGAAGATCGACAACACGGCGTAGTAGGTGAGCGCCGCCGCCCAGTCGGACAGGTTGTCGGCCTGGAACTCTCGGAGGGTCCGCTTCAGCGCCGCCCATACCGATGCGCCGGGCAACTGCGTCGGGCTGTCCGGCCCCGCGTCCGGGCCCACTGGGCCGGTGTCCCGGCCGGCCGGTGTGCCATGACGGGCGTGCGGCTGCTGCTGGGATTTCTCATTGCTCGGCACCGCTGGAGCCTCCTCGTTCGCGGGCATCGATGAGCTGACTGATGCCCTGCGTCGAGCAGCGATAACCCTGCGATTACCGGTCACTTGTAGAGCAGGCGACCCATCCGTCGCGACGCCACCAGCAGGCCCAACGCCGTGGCCGCTAGCAGGTACAGCGTGTCGACCACCGATACCCAGTTAGGAAGGCCGAGCGAGACGCCGCGGATCAGATCGACCGAACGATAGAGCGGGGTCACCTCGACCAACCACCGCAATGCGGCCGGGTAGGCGTCGGCCGGCACGAACGTGCCGGAGAACAGGAACAGCGTGAACTGGGCCGAGCCCATCAGATCGAAGTCCTGCCAACTACGCATGTAGGTCGACATCGCCATGCCGAGCGCCCCGAACGCGAAGCCGACCAGCACCGCGGCGGGAAAGGCCGCCACCGCGCGGGCCGGTGTGGTCAGATCCATTGCCACCATGACGCCGAGGAACGCCGCCGAGTAGAGCGAGCCGCGGACCATGGCCCAGCCCAGCTCACCGAGCGCGATCTCGAACGGCTGCACCGGAGTCGCGATAACCCCGTCGTACAGCCTCATGTACTTCATCTTGCCGAAGAAGTTGAAAGTGGTTTCCGCCAGCGCGCCGGTCATGGCCGAGGACGCGAGCATCGCCGGCGCGACGAACGCTGCGTACGGCACGAGTTGCCCGGCGACGCGCAGGTCGCCGACCAGCGCGCCGACCCCCACCCCGATGGAGAGCAGGTATAGCACCGGCTCGAAGAAACCGGAGATCAGCACAATCCAGTACGCCGACCGGAGCGCGGCGACGTTGCGCTCGGCCACCGAGGCCGCGCGCCGCGGAGCGCCTTCGAAGCTGACCAGCCGGGGCAGGACGAGACTGACCACGCACCCTCCCTTAGATGACGAGCCGACGGCGGAACCTGCGGTGGGCCAGCAGCCAGCCGGCGGCCGCCCAGCCTACGAGGTAGAGCAGGTGCCCGGGCATCGACCAGTCCGGAGCTGCGCCCAGCGTGGCGGAGCGGCAGAGGTCGACGCCGTGCCACAGCGGCGAGGCGTACGCGAGCCAGCGCAGCGCCACCGGCATCTCGTTGACCGGGAAGAAGACCCCGGCGAACAGGGTCATCGGGATGACCGCGAAGCGGAACAGAAGCGCCAGGTAGCTGTCGCTGGGGATGGACGAGCTGTAGGCGAAGGTGGGCGCGGCCACCGACAGGCCGATCAGCAGCACCAGCGGCAGCGTGGCCAGCGCCCACGGCGAGTGCAGCGCGCCGAAGACCGCCGCGACGAGGACAAACGCGGCGCTGCTGCAGAGCACCCGGAACAGGACGAATGCCAGGTGCCCGCCCAGGATGTCGGCGGTGCGCAGCGGAGCGGCGGACTGGGCCTGGTAGGTCCTGATCCACTCGAAGTTGCCGAGCACGGTCCAGCTTGACTCGGCGATCGCCACCTGGAATGCGGTGGAGGCGATCAGGCCGGGAATGATCCAGTCGAGGTAGGGCACGCCGCCCACCCCCTGGTCGACGTACGCGCCCACCCCGACGCCGAAGCTGAGGACGGTCAGCACCGGCAGGAGGAAAGAGGAGAAGACGCTGCCCCGCCAGGTGCGCCGATACGCCGTCAGGTAGTAGGACAAGACGGCGCTCGCCGGCACCAGCGGAAGCGCCGGCCGCGCCTGCCCGGCCACAGTCATCAGTCCACCAACGTCCGGCCGGTGAGGTGCAGGAACACGTCTTCGAGGCTGCTGCGGCGGGCCAACACGCTGGCCGGGGACAGGGCGCGGGCGTGCACGTCGGCCAGGGCCGCGTCACCGTCGGCCACGTACAGCAGGATGCGGTCCGGCAGCACCTCCATCCGCTCGCCGATGCCGGCGAGCTTGCCGCCGAATGCCTCCTGGGATTCGGCGGCGAACCGCAGCTCGACCACCTCACGGGTGGAATAGCGCTCGATGAGCTGGCGCGGTGACCCCTCAGCGACGATGTGGCCGCCGTCCATGACCACAAGGCGGTCGCACAACTGCTCGGCCTCGTCCATGTAATGCGTGGTGAGCACCAGCGTGACGCCCTGCTGCTTGAGCCGGAACAGCCGCTCCCACACCAGGTGGCGCGCCTGCGGGTCGAGCCCGGTCGTCGGCTCGTCGAGCAGGACGATCTCCGGTTCGTTGATCAGGGCGCGCGCAATCGTCAGCCGGCGCTTCATGCCGCCGGACAGCGGCTCGACCTTGCTGCCGGCCCGCTCGGCGAGCTGGACGAAGTCGAGCAGCTCGGCCGCCCGCTGCCGGGCGACCCGCCGGGAGATGCCGAAGTAGCGCGCGTAGGTGGTCAGATTCTCCTGGACGGTCAGCTCGGAATCGAGGTTGTCCTGCTGCGGGCACACCCCGAGCCGGGCCCGGATCGCCGGTCCGTTCCGCAGCGGATCCATGCCGAGGATGCGCAACTCACCACCGGTGGGCGGGGACACGCAGCCGATCATGCGCATGGTGGAACTCTTGCCGGCCCCGTTGGGACCGAGAAAGCCGAACGCCTCGCCGGCGCGGACCTCGACGTCGATGCCGTCGACCGCGGTGAAGTCGCCGAACCGCTTCACCAGTCCCCGAGCCTGGATGAGTGGTTGAGCAATGGTCACCGGACGACCGTAGCCGCCCGGTACGACAGCCCCCTAGCGAGTTTCCCGCTGCCCAGCGCAGCACTCGCCGATCTAGGGCAAATGGTCGTGATCGGAGATCAACTAACGACCCTTCGCCCTAGATCGGCGCGGAGTTAGATCGGCGCGGAGGTGGTGGCGCTGCGCGCCGTAGCCACCAGTGCATCAATCCGCTCGACCACCCCGGGATCGTCGGTCGGGGTGCCCGGGTCGTACCGCGCGGTCCAGGTCAACCCGTCGACCCCGGGCACCCGCCGGGCCACGACCCGCACTCCCCCCTGGTCCAGGGCGTGGTGCGAGGTGTACGCCACCGAGCGGGTCACCCGCGCCCGCACCTGCTCCGGCACGTCGCCCGGGTCGAGAAGGAGGAAGGACTCGGCGGGTGCGTCGGCCACCACGACGTATGCCTCCCGCTCGATCACTCGCTGGGCCGGCGTGATGGTCAGCTCCCGGCCCGACCAGACGGCCTTATGCACGTCGTGCCAGCCGAGCCGGTCGGCGTGCCCGGGCCGCCACAGGCCCCGGTTGGTGGCCACCACCACCCGGTCACCGGGGTCCGCGAACGCCCACGCCAGCACCCGTTCGCCCGGGTCCAACGCCGGCCGATGCGCGGACGGCACCCGGGGTGTACGCCGGAACAGCTTCACCTCACAGGCCTCCCGCCGCCTGGTCGCGCAGTGCGCGGGCGTGCTGCTCGAGAGACAGCAACTCGCCGAACAGCGCGAAGTACTCGTCTTTGTTGTCGACCGGATTGATCCGCTGGATCTTGGACTTGAGTTCCCGGATGCGCGCGGTCACTGGACCCAGTTCCAGCCGGGCCATGGTGACCGAGACGTACCGCGGGTCCGGCTCGACGTCGATCCGCAGCGGTTCTACGGCCAGCTCACCGACCAGCACCCGGCCGGCCAGGTCGGTGCAGGCGTCGCGGACCCGCTCCACCCACACCGCGCCGCCGGTCGCCGCCACGGCGCCGCCCGCCTCGGCGATAGCCACGCGTACGGCACTGTGCACCGGGTGTAGATAGGTGTCCGGCCCGAGTGTGTCGAACATCGGGCCGGCCACCACCGGCACCTGGAGAGCCAGCTTCAGGGCCTCCCGCTCGACGATCGACTGCGGGCTGTCGACCACCGGCTCGGGCCGCCGCCGCGGCTGGCCGTCGCCGTTCCGCCCGCTGGCGGGCTGGTTGCCGGCGGCCAGCACCGCACGCTGCACCGGCTCCAGCTCCATGCCGAGGTCGCCGGCGAGCTTGCGGACGTACTCGGGTCGCTTGTCCCGGTCTTTGAGCTTGGCGACCAGCGGCGCCGCGCGCCGCATCGCCTCGACCCGGCCGTCGACGGTGTCGAGGTCATACCGGCTGATCACATGACGGAGCGCGAAATCGACCAGCGGCTCGCGCCGGGCCACCAGGTCCCGGACGGCCATGTCGCCCTTTTCCAGCCGCAGGTCGCACGGGTCCATGTTGTCGGGGCTGACCGCGATGAAGGTACGTCCCACGAAGCGCTGGTCTTCCTCGAACGCGCGCAGCGCCGCCTTCTGTCCCGCCGCGTCGCCGTCGAACGTGAAGATGATCTCACCGTCGCGGCCGTCGGTGTCCATCAGCAGCCGGCGCAGTACGCCGATGTGGTCGGTGCCGAACGCCGTGCCGCAGGTCGCCACCGCGGTCGGTACGCCGGCCAGATGGCAGGCCATGACGTCGGTATAGCCCTCGACGATCACCACGCGGCCCTGCTTGGCGATCTCCCGCTTGGCCAGGTCGATGCCGTACAGCACGTGCGACTTCTTGTAGATCGGCGTCTCGGGGGTGTTCAGGTATTTGGGGGCATCGTCGTCGTCGAAGAGCCGGCGCGCGCCGAAGCCGATCACGTCGCCGGACAGGTCCCTGATCGGCCACATGAGGCGGCGCCGGAAGCGGTCGATCAACGATCCGGACCGGGCCTCGCGGGACAGCCCGGCGGTCACCAGTTCCTGGGCGGTGAATCCGTTCTGCCGCAGGTGCCTCGTCAGCGGGTCCCAGCCGTCCGGCGCGAAGCCGCAGCCGTACCGCTGCGCCGCGGCCCGGTCGAATCCCCGCTCGGCGAGGAACTCGCGGGCCGGCCGGGCCGCCGGGCCGGCGAGCTGGCCGGCGTAGAACTCGGCTGCCGCCGCGTGCGCGGCGACCAGGCGCTGCTTCTGCCCCTGCTGCTGCCGTACCGGCGCCGGGCCGGCCTCGACGTAGCGCAACTGGATGCCGGCGCGGTCGGCCAGCCGCTCCACCGACTCGACAAACGTCAGGTGCTCGGCGTCCATCAGGAACTTGATCGCATCGCCACCCTGGCCGCAGCCGAAGCAGAAATAGACGTTGCGGGCCGGCGACACGGTGAACGAGGGCGTCTTCTCGTCGTGGAACGGACACAGGCCCTTGAGGTTGCCACCGCCGGCCGACTTGAGGGTCACGGTTTCAGACACCACGTCCGCGATCGACGTACGCTCGCGGACCAGTGCGATGTCCTCGTCGCGGATCCGCCCGGCCATTCGCGGTCACCCCCTCCCGCCGTACATCCTGCCTTGTCCGACCGACGAGCCGCCGCCGCAGGGTGTCGGCGGGCGGGCCAGCGCTCTTGCCGGTTTCGGCCCGGCACCCCCGGTGCGGCGGAATCATGGCCGGTGTGCGACGGGTACGCACCGACGCCGCGTCCCGGCCGGCCCGGCTGGTCGCGAGGCTGGGGCTGCGGGCACCGGCACCGGCGCGGGACGAGGCCGGGCACCGGCACGCGAGCTGGCTGGAGCTCTTCTTCGACGTCATATTCGTCTTCGCGCTGGCCGCCGTCGTCAATCGGCTCGGCACCGGGCCGGTACCTCCCCCGCGCGACGTGCTGATCGTGTGCGGACTCTTCGTGGTGGTCCAGTGGGCGTGGGTCGGGCAGGTCTTCTACGACACCCGGTACGACCCGGACGACATCCCCCACCGGCTGATGGTGCTCGTCGCACTCGCCGGCGCGGGTGCGGTGACGCTCGGCGTCGGCGAGACCCCGGACAGCGTCCTGCTGCCGATCGGCTACCTCATCATCCGCGGGGTGCTCCTCCTGCTCTACCTGCGCGTACGACCGGCCGGCGGAGCGGCCCGCGAGGTCACCGACGTCTACCTGACGGGCTTCGGCCTGGGCTGGCTGATCTGGCTCGGGTCGCTGGCGGTGCCCGCCGCGACCCGGCCGGTGCTGTGGACCGTGGCCATGTGCGTCGAACTGGCCACGCCGTGGCTGGGCCTGCGCCGGCTGCGCCGGTCGCCGGTCGACATCCGGCACCTGCCGGAACGGCTCGGGCAGTTTTCCATCATCGTGCTCGGCAGCACGGTGGCCAACCTGCTCGGCGCGGTTCCCAACCGGCCCGAACCGCGGACGATCCTTGCCGCGGCCGTCGCGTTCGTCGTACCGGCCTCGGTCTGGTGGATCTACACCACCTTCGTCACCACCGGGCTGGCGGTGAACCGGCTACGCGGCGGGCAGGCCTACACCTACCTGCAAGGCCCGATGAGCGCCGCGCTGCTCCTGCTCGGCTGGTCACTCGGGGAGGTGGTCCGGCTGACCGTTCATGGCGCGGAGACCGTGCCGCCGGCGCTGCGGCTGATGCTCGGGGCGTCGATCGTGATCTGGATGCTCGGCGGGCTCGGCCTGAACCTGCTGGCGGTGGGCCGTCCGGATGCCCGGCGACTGGTCATCTCCGGTTACGGCGTGGGCTCGATCAGCCTCATCGCGCTGGCCGCCAGCCGCCCACTCCCCTTGCTCGTACTGGTCTCGGTCGCGCTGACCCTGTACGCCGCGCTGGTCACCCGCCGGCTGACCGCGCAACGCGCCGGCGCGGCGCGGCAGCCAGCCGCCGAGTGAGCCGGCAAGTCCCGGGCCGCGCCGGCGGCACGGCGAAATGAGGTCGAACCGGATCCGCGGGATGCGTACGATGAGGCCTCGTACGGGGCCTCGTACGTGAAACGGCTATGCGGGAGGGATCGGACGTGACAGCTGCCGTCGCCTTCCCCGCCCACGTCCTCCGACGACGATGACCGCCGCGGCCGCCACCGCCGGCCGCTGAACCGGTTTCCCGCGCGTCCACCTTCGGGCGCCCCACCCATCCCGCCGGCAACAGCCGCATTGGCGCATCTCTACCCATG
>DASVMV010000122.1:0-2209 GCA_036384155.1 Micromonosporaceae bacterium | reverse complement strand
CTCTCCCGCCGTCACCTGCACCAACGACCGCCAGCGGCACACTGTCGCTGTTGCCGGCGCGTCGCCACGCCGGCTTCCCTGGCGCTCCTTCGCCGGTAAGCTGAGCCGCCGTGAGCACAACCGGGCCCGCCACGGTCTCCGTCGCCGATGTCGGCGGCACGCTCGACCGGCACTACCCGCCGGCCTGGGCGCAGGAGTGGGATCGGGTTGGTCTGGTGCTCGGCGAGCCCGGCGCACCGGTGCGCCGGGTGCTGTGCGTTGTGGACTGCGTGCCCGCCACCGTTGCCGAGGCGCTCGCGACCGGTGCCGACCTGATCCTGGCGCACCATCCACTGCTGCTCCGTGGTGTGTCGTCGGTCGCGCCGACCACGTACCAGGGGCGGATCGTCCACGAGCTCATCAAGAACGATGTGGCGCTGTTCGTCGCGCACACCAATGCCGACGTAGCAAGCCCCGGGGTCTCCGACGCCCTTGCCGCGCGGCTGGGCCTGACCAGCCTGCGGCCGTTGCACCCGCCGGCCGCCGGCAGCGCCGCTGCCGATGATGCCGCTGCCGACGATGCCGCTGCCGACGATGCCGCTGCCGATGATGCCGCTGCCGATGATGCCGGCGCTGGTTCGGGTCGCGGCATCGGGCGCATCGGTCGGCTGGCCCGGCCGATGACACTGGCCCAACTGGTGACCCACGCGGCTGCCGTCCTGCCTGCGACGTCGTGGGGGGTACGGGCCGCGGGCGATCCCGACCGGACGATTCGGACCGTCGCGGTCAGCGGCGGGTCCGGCGACTCTTACCTGGCCGACGCGGCCGCGGCGGGCGTGGACGCCTACCTGACGTCGGACCTGCGCCACCACCCGGCCAGCGAGCACCTTGCGGCGGGCGGCCCGGCGCTGCTGGATGCCGCGCACTGGGCAACCGAGCGGCCCTGGCTGGACATGGTGGCCGAGGTGCTGCGCCGCGAGTTGTCCATCGACGTCGTCATCTCCGACCTCGACACCGATCCGTGGACCGTGCACGCCCGGTCCGCGCCGTCCGTACCGGCCGGCGACACCATCCGGACCAAGGAGGCCCACCCGTGAAGGCCGATCCGCAAACCCAGCGCCGCCTGCTCGACCTGCAGGCGATCGACACCGCGCTCGCCCAGTTGGCCCACCGGCGTCGTACCCTGCCCGAGAACGCCGAAGTGGACGCGCTGGCCCGGCAGCTGTCGGCCCTGGAAGACGAGCGGATCAGGGCTCAGGTCGCCGTCGACGACCTGGATCGCGACATCGCCCGGTTGGAGAAGGACATTGACCAGGTACGCCTCCGCAAAGACCGGGACCAGGCTCGGCTGACCCTCGGTACGGGACCGGCCCGCGAGCTGGAGGCGCTGCAGCACGAGCTGGCGTCGCTCAACCGGCGGCAGAGCGAGCTGGAGGACGCCGAACTGGCGCTGATGGAGCAGCGGGAGACCGCCCAGGCCGCGCTCGACGAGATCGCGGCGCGGATCGCGGCAGGGCGCGAGAAACGGTCGGCCGCGGAGGCACGCCGGGACCGGATCCTCGGCGACATCGCCAAGGACGAGCAGTTCCGGACGGCGGCCCGGCAGCCCCTCGTCGCCGATCTGCCGGCGGACCTCACTGCGCTCTACGACAAGCTGCGCGCCGACCTGGGTGGCCTCGGAGCGGCACTGTTGACCGGTGGACGCTGCGGCGGGTGCCGGTTAGAGCTGTCCGGCGCCGACCGGGCCCGGATCAGGGCCGCCGATCCGGATGAGGTGGTTCGGTGCGAAGAGTGCCGCCGCATCATGGTCCGGACCGCGGAATCGGGCCTCTAGCGTGGCCCGGCGGCTGAAGGTCGTCGTCGAAGCCGACGGCGGGGCGCGCGGAAACCCCGGTCCGGCGGGCTACGGCGCGGTCGTGCGGGAGGCGAACACGGGCGAGGTGTTGGCCGAACGCTCGGCTGCTATCGGCATCGCCACGAACAACGTCGCAGAGTACGAGGGCCTGATCGCCGGACTGCAGGCGGCGTCCGAGGTCGGGGCGGTCGAGGTGGACGTGCGGATGGACTCAAAGCTCGTCGTGGAGCAGATGTCCGGGCGGTGGCGGATCAACCACCCGGGCCTGCGACCGCTCGCCGCTAAGGCCGCCGGCCTCGTGCGGGGATTCGACGCGGTCGCGTACACCTGGGTTCCGCGGGAGCGCAACAAGGACGCCGACGCCCTGGCCAACGC
>DASVMV010000121.1:0-2755 GCA_036384155.1 Micromonosporaceae bacterium | reverse complement strand
GACAGCACCACCCGCTGCGCACCGGCCAGCGCGCGGGTGACCGCACCGGCGGCCCGGCGCAGGGTCTCCGGCGCCGGTGCGGCGCCGGTCGGTTCCTGGCCCAGGCCGACGGCCGCGACGATCGGGGCGGTGATCGTGCCGAGCGTGGCGAGCCTGGTCACCTCGCCGGGGGCGCCGGTGGCGCCGAGCAGCGCGAGAGTTTCGGTCAACCGGCCGTCGAAGGCCGCCACGATGCTCTCCGCGCCGCTGGCCAGCAGCAGCGTGTCGGCGTACCCGCCGGCCTCCCCGGTGCCGGTCTGACTGTGCAGCCCGATCACGATCACCTCGGCGGTGAGCTCCGCCGGGTCGCTGTCAACCAGGGTGAGGGTGGTGCTGGGCGATGTCACGCGGCGTCTCCGGGGCGGCTTGGCCGGCCGCCGCGAGCGGCCGGGCGTTTTACGTCTCCGGCGCAACCTACCTGCCCGGATCCGGGTTGTCCCACCGACGGTCGGGCCGGCGTCCGCCGATGCTAGCCAGCGGCCCGACCACCGGTAAGTTGCCACCCATGACGGACGCGACCAGCACCGCCGACCGGCTCCGCCGGTCCCCCCTGCACGAGCGGCACGGCGCGGCGGGCGCCAAGTTCGCCGCCTTCGGCGGCTGGGAGATGCCCCTGGAGTACGCCGGCGGCGGCGTGCTGCGCGAGCACGCCGCGGTCCGGGAAGCGGTCGGCGTCTTCGACGTCTCCCACCTCGGCAAGGCGCGGATCACCGGGCCGGGCGCCGCGGACTTCGTCAACTCCTGTCTGACCAACGATCTGGGCCGGATCGGCCCGGGCAAGGCGCAGTACACGCTGTGCTGTGACGACGCGTCCGGCGGCGTGATCGACGACATCATCGCCTACCGCTACGGTGACGACCACGTCTTCCTGATCCCCAACGCCGCCAACACCGCAGAGGTGGTGCGCCGGCTGCGGGCGGCGGCACCGGCCGGCATCGCGGTCGACAACGAGCACGAGGCGTACGCCGTCCTGGCGGTGCAGGGGCCGCGCTCGGCGGAGCTGCTGGATGCGCTCGGCCTGCCCACCGGGCACGCGTACATGAGCTTTGAGCCGGGCCGGATCGACGGCACCGACGTCGTGGTGTGCCGCACCGGCTACACCGGCGAGCATGGCTACGAGCTCGTGGTGGACTCCGCCGCGGCCACCACGGTCTGGGACGCCCTCTTCGCGGCGGGTGACGGATACGGTCTGCGCGCCTGCGGCCTGGGCGCTCGGGACACCTTGCGCACCGAGATGGGTTATCCGCTGCACGGCCAGGACCTCTCCCCGGAGATCACCCCGGTGCAGGCCCGGTCCGGCTGGGCGGTCGGCTGGAACAAGCCCGCGTTCTGGGGACGGGACGCGCTTCTGGCGGAGAAGGCCGCCGGGCCGCGCCGGCTGCTGTGGGGTCTGGAGGCGCTGGACCGAGGGATCCCCCGCCCGCACATGAGGGTGTACGCCGGCGACTCCGCCGTCGGGGAGGTCACCAGCGGCACCTTCTCGCCCACCCGGAAGCTCGGCATCGCCCTCGCGCTGCTCGACACCGCCGTCGGTCTCGGCGAGGGTTCGACCGTCGAGGTCGACGTGCGGGGTCGCCGGTCCGGCATGAAGGTCGTCCGCCCGCCGTTCGTGCAGCCCTCGACGAAATGACACGTCGGGCCGGCTGGCCACCGGCCCGGGCGCGGGTGCCGTCAGCCGTCCAGGCCGGCCTGCGTCCAGCCGCCCTCCACCACGCCGCCCGAGTCGAGCAGGGCCCAGTCGACCACGTCGGCCGTGTCCACCACGACCGGCTGGCCGACGCGGACGGACGGATCGGACGCCGCGTCGCTCGCGCTGGCGGCCAGGATGCGTCCGGGGTTCGTCCACGAGGTGACGCTGGCCCAGACGAACTCGCGGTTGTCGCCGGCCGGCAGCCCGTACTTGACCACGAGCTGCGTTCCGGACGGCAGCCGGCCGGCGAGGAACCGCTCCCGGACGGCCGGCAGCCCGGTGCGGGCGGTCTCGACGGCCTGGGCCATGGCCCCTCTTGCCGACCCGTGGGGTGAGTCGTCCCGGGAGGCGGGCGGCCCCTCGCCGGCCGCGGGCGGACCGGCTTCCACGCCCGGCGGACCGGCTTCCACGCCCGGCGGACCGGCTTCCGCGCCCGGCGGGGCAGCGCCGGGAATGGCTGCGCCAGGCGCCGCCGGGCCGAGGAGTGTCGCGCAGACGGTGGCGTAGTGCCGGTCCGGTGGCCCGGCGAAACCGGCGGGCGGTATGTGGGTGAGGAATGAGTCGGCGTCCGGGTCGGTGGCCGGATCGAGTTCCAGGCCCAGCACCGCCGATCCGGCCAGCTCCGGTTCCGGCGTCCGGCCGTACGCCAGCGCGATGTCGTGGCCGCTGACCGACACCTCCGCCGGCAGTTGGACGAACGCCGGTGGATCGGCGGCGGTGAGGCCGTCCAGCCAGCTGCGTAACAGCCGCCGCGCCGTTCCGGTCATCACCGCGCCCCATTGCCGGGTGAGCTCCGCCGGGACCTGCCGGGCCTGCAGTTCGAGCAGTCCGAACCGGCGAAGCCCTTTGGTGGTGAACCAGTGCCCTCCCGCGTCGGCCGAGTACGGCACCACGACCCATTCGACCAGCCGGATCCGTCCCTCCTCGTCGGGCAGGCTGCGCAGCGCGGCGGCCGGGTCGAGCACCTGCAGGCCGAACGCGTCGACCACGTCGGCCCCGGCCGCCTCGGCGAGCGCGGCGGATACC
>DASVMV010000120.1:0-10293 GCA_036384155.1 Micromonosporaceae bacterium | reverse complement strand
CCTCGGAAGACGACATGTCAGACCTCGATGTTGTGCATGACGTGCTTGACCCGGGTGTAGTCCTCCAGGCCATACATGGACAGGTCCTTGCCGTGGCCGGAACGCTTGAAGCCGCCGTGCGGCATCTCGGACACGAACGGGATGTGGGTGTTCACCCAGACGCAGCCGAAGTCCAGGCGGCGGGTCATCCGCATCGCGCGGCCGTGGTCCTTCGTCCACACCGAGGCGGAGAGGCCGTAGTCCACGCCGTTGGCCCAGCGCACAGCCTCGTCCTCGTCGGAGAAGCGCTGCACGGTGATGACCGGGCCGAACACCTCGTCCTGGATGATCTCGTCCTGCTGGCGTACGCCGGAGACCACCGTCGGGGCGTAGAAGTAGCCGCGGTCACCGAGCTGGGAGCCGCCGGTCTCCACGTTCGCGTGGTCCGGCAGCCGGTCCACGAACCCGCGTACCCGGGTGAGCTGGTTGGCGTTGTTCAGCGGGCCGTAGAGCACGTCCTCGTCGTCCGGCAGGCCGGTCTTGGTGTTGCGGGCCTGGTCGGCGAGGGCGCCGACGAAGTCGTCGTAGATGCCGGGCCCGGTGAGCACCCGGGTGGCGGCGGTGCAGTCCTGGCCGGCGTTGAAGTAGCCGCCGACGGCGATCGCCTCGGCCGCCGCGGCGATGTCCGCGTCATCGAAGATCACCACCGGGGCCTTGCCGCCCAGTTCCAGGTGGGTCCGCTTAAGATCGGGCGCGGCCGCTGCGGCGACCTCCATACCCGCCCGGGTCGAGCCCGTGATCGACACCAGCTGCGGGGTCGGGTGCGAGACGAGGGCGCGACCGGTATCCCGGTTACCGCAGACCACGTTGAACACCCCCGGCGGGAGGAACTCGGCGGCGATCTCAGCCAGTAGCAACGTTGAGACCGGGGTGGTGTCGGACGGCTTGAGCACCACGGTGTTGCCGGCGGCCAGCGCCGGCGCGATCTTCCAGACCGCCATCATCAGCGGGTAGTTCCAGGGCGTGACCTGGGCGCAGACACCGATGGGCTCCCGCCGGACGTAGGAGGTGTGGCCGGCCAGATACTCGCCGGCCGAGCGTCCCTCGAGGAGGCGCGCGGCGCCCGCGAAGAAGCGGAACTCGTCGACGGCCGGCGGCAGCTCTTCGTCGGCGGTGAGCTGGCGCGGCTTGCCGGTGTTGCGTACCTCGGCGTCGACCAGGTCGGCAGCCCGCGCCTCGACCGCGTCGGCCAGCTTGAGCAGGGCCTTCTGTCGCTCGGCCGGAGTGGCGTCCCGCCAGCTCTCGAACGCGCTGGCGGCGGCCTTCATGGCCGCGTCCACGTCCGCCGCCCCGGAGACCGGCGCCTGCGCGAAGACCTCACCCGTGCACGGGTCGATCAGCTCGGCGTAGCTCCCGTCCTGCGGGTCGACGTACTCGCCGTTGATGAAGTTGCGCAGCGTCTTCTGGTCAGTCATCACAGATCTCCGAGGGCTGGGCGAGGGGTCTGGGCTGCAGAGGTATTCGCAATCTGTCTGCCATCTTCGTGACCGAATTCGCGGCAGACAAGGCCCCTCGCCACTGTTTCCGTCGAACGCGCCGGTCATCTAGGCTGCCGGCGTGGAGACCACCGCGTTCTACGTCGCCGGCCGGCCGGCGCACGGCGACGGCGAGGTGACCGTGCGCCATCCCTACGACGCTCGCGTGGTCGGTCGTACCAGTCATGCCACGCCTGACCAGGTCGAGGAGGCGCTGGCCGCGGCGGCCGAGGTGGCCGCGGTGGCCGCCGCCCTGCCGGCGTACGCCCGCGCGGCCGCTCTCGACCACGTGTCCCGTCGGCTGGCCGAACGGGCGGACGAGGTAGCGGCCCTCATCACCGGAGAGAGCGGGAAGCCGCTGCAGTGGGCCCGCATCGAGGTGGCCCGGGCCATCTCGACGTTCCGCTGGGCCGCGGAAGAGGCCCGACGGTTCACGGGGGATCTCCAGCGCCTCGACACGGACCCGGGTGCGGCCGGCCGGCTCGCCATTGTCCGCCGGATGCCCCGCGGGCCGGTTCTGGGCATCGCGCCGTTCAACTTCCCGCTCAACCTGGTCGCCCACAAGGTGGCACCGGCGCTCGCCGTCGGCGCACCGATCGTGGTCAAGCCGGCGCCGGCCACCCCGCTGTCCGCCCTGTTGCTCGGCTCCATCCTGGCCGAGACCGAATTGCCCGCCGGAATGTTCTCGGTGCTGCCGCTGCCCAACGAGCGCGCCGAAGCGCTGGTCCGCGATCCGCGGCTGCCCGTCGTGTCATTCACCGGCTCCGGCCCGGTCGGCGCGGCCATCCGGCGGACCGTGCCGGACAAGCACGTCACCCTCGAACTCGGCGGCAACGCGGCGGCGCTCATCTGCGAAGACTGGGCCTCCGACGACGACTTCGGCTGGGCGGCGCAGCGGATCGCGCGCTTCGGCAACTACCAGGCGGGGCAGAGCTGCATCGCCGTTCAGCGGGTGTACGTGCACGAGTGGCTCTACGACGGCTTCCTGCCCCGGCTCGCGGCGGCGGTCGACGAGCTGCGCACCGGCGACCCCTTCGACGAGGCCGTCGACGTCGGTCCGCTGATCAGCGAGACGGCAGCCCAGCGGGTGGAGGCGTGGGTCGACGAGGCGGCCGCGGCCGGTGGGCACGTGCTGGCGGGCGGCCGGCGCGAGGGAACGGCATTTCCGCCTACGGTGCTCACCGACGTACCGCCGGACGCCAAGGTGTGGCGCGAGGAGGTGTTCGGGCCGGTGCTGGTGGTCGCGCCGGTGGCCACCAACGCCGCCGGGTTCGCGGCGGTCAACGATTCGGCGTACGGGTTGCAGGCGGGCGTGTTCACCCACGACATCCAGACGGCGTTCGCGGCATACCGCGCGCTGCAGGTCGGCGGCGTCATCGTGGGCGACGTGCCGTCGTACCGGGCCGACCAGATGCCGTACGGCGGGGTTAAGGGCAGCGGCATCGGCCGCGAGGGGGTCCGCAGCGCGATGGACGACTACACCGAGCCGCGGGTGATGGTGCTGACCGGGGTCGAGCTGTAGGCCGCGGCCGTCGTCACCAGGTGCCGTCGTCCCGAATTCGGGAGGGTGCCCGACCGAGGAGCAGGTTGGTACGTCGGTATCCGCGAGCGCCGATCGTGATGAACGGGTCTTCGGCAGCCGGGGGAGGTAGCCTGTCGGCCGGACCTTCGCGCGAGACAAAGAGGATGAGCATGGCGGTGCGGCGTCGTGGGGTGCGCTTCGCGATGGTGCTCACGGTCGCGGCGGGTCTGGTGGCGATCGGTGCGGCACCGGCCGCCGCCGCAGACGACAACGTCGGGATTCGACTGCCCACCCGGTTCACGGCCGGTTCCCCAGGTTCGGTCACGGTGTCGGTCGCCAAGCGCACCTCCGGCTGCGTCACGGTCCGTACCGCTCTCGCTATGCGGCTGCCCGGCCTGGCGGCTGAGCAGGTACAAGTCGAGGTCAACAGCGGTGACGAGTGGCGCAGGATCGGCGCCGCCGCGGCCGGCGACGGACTGGTCGTGACCGAGCGGAGCGTGCCGGACAAGGCGGTGATCTGCAAGCGCCGGTCCACGTCCGTCCGCTACCGGGTGACGTTTCTCGACAGCGCGCCGTCCGGGCGGGTGACGATGGTCGCCGAGGGCTATTCGGCGGGCGGTGGGCTGATCGACCGTGCGGCGGGCACCCGCAGCGTGGTCGGCGGCAAGGGCGTCAGCCCGAGTTCGTCGGCACCGTCGGCGGCCGTTGCACCGGCAGCCAAGCCGACGGTCGAACTGGCGGCACCCGGCGGGCACCCGGCCGAGCCACCTGGCTCCGGCTTCGGCGTGAGCACCCTGGTCATGCTTTTCGGGCTCGTCCTGGTCGGCGTCGGCGGAACTCTGCTGATACTGCTGCTTCGACGCAACCGCGCCGACCCCGACGAGCCGGGCGAGTACGCCTTCCCGGGTTCCGGGCCGCCGCCCCCGCCGCCGGTCGGTGGAGACGCCGACGCCACCCGCATCCTGCCCAGGACGCGGTACTAGTCAAGAAGCCAGTTCTGCAACCGCATCCCGTACGGAGTCAGGGTGAACGCGACGAGCGCGACGCAGACCGCCGTGCCGACCGCGAGTCGAACGAAGGCACGTCGATTACCGCGTACGCCGGTGCCGGACAGGTACGCCAGCCCGGCGAGTCCCGCGACGGCGGCGAGCGGGCCGATGAAGAGGGCGACGGCGCGTGCCAAGCCGAAGATCCAGGTCAACGGATTCCACCCGGAATCGGGACCGACCGGCGGGATCGACGCCTTCGGGTCGTCGAACAGTTCCAAACCCGGGCTGAGCAAACCCTCGTAGTGGCCCGTCCGGATCGCCGCGGTGAGCAGAACGCCCCCGGCGCCGAGCAGGTACGCGGCCCCGAGCAGGCACTGGACCGACAGCACCAGGCGCGTACCGGGAACCGGTTCGCCCCGCGTCACGCTCGTCGCGTTGACATCTTCACTCATCGACTGAAAGATACTGCCCCGGGATCTCCCGCCACTGCCCCGGGATCATCGGGCGCCCTGGCACGGATCTGGCCGGACCGTGAGCAGCTCCGCGTCCGGCTTGGCCCATTCGAGCTAGTGGTTCGGGTCAGAGCCATCGGCGGGCTTGCGCACGGTAGTCGGTGTAGGCCTGGCCGAACCGCTCACTCAGATACCGCTCCTCGGCTCGGATGACCAGCCGGTCCACAGCGAGGATCACCAGGGGCCACAGCACGACCGGCCACCAGGAGCCCAGCGCGAGCGCCGCGCCGAGGTAGGCGATCGCCAGGCCGGTGTACATCGGGTTGCGGGACAGCCGGTAGGCACCGTTGGTGATCAGCGTGGCGACCGGGTGGTGCGGAACGATCGTCGTGCGGTGCCTGATCACGCCGGCGACCCCGGCGAAGGTGAGCGTCAGTCCCAGTAGGCCGATGACCGCCCCGGCGATTGCGGTGGCCGGACGCCCACCGACCGGGAACTGGACCAGGTTGTGGACGAGCATGCCGGCAGCCAGTCCGGCGCCGTAGTAGAGCGGTGGCGGAATCGGGTTTACGCGCGCTCCGTGGGTTGCTTGTGTCTGGCCGGTCATGGCTGCACCCTTCGGTAGAGATTCCCTCTATCGAATAGAGGACTACACTCCCACCGTGGCTGTCAAGAGGCGATACGAGTCGTTGTACCGACAGGAACAGGCCCGGCTGACCCGCAGAGCGATCCTGGACGCCGCCGCCACGCTGTTCGTCGCTCCCGGCTACGCGGCCACTCCTCTAACGGCAATCGCCGCGGAGGCGGGGGTCGCGATCCAGACCGTGTACAAGATCTTCGGCAGCAAGAAGGCTTTGCTGTCCGCGCTGGTCGACGTCACGGTGGCCGGCGACGACGAATCGGTGGCCCTGCCCGACCGACCTTTCGTCGCCGAGATCCGGGCCCAGACCGACGCCCGGGCCATGCTGACCCGCTACGCGGAACACCTGGTCGAAGTCCATGCCCGGCAGGCCCAGGTGATGCTGGCCCTGGCCGGCGCCGCCACCGCCGACCCCGACGCGGCGGCGATCTGGCGCAAGAACCTCGACGAGCGCCGGAAGGGCATGGCCTTGTTCGCCGCCGACCTGGCCTCGACCGGCCAGCTACGGCCCGATCACAGCGTCGCGACGGTGGCCGACGTGCTGTGGCTGGCCATGGACGTCCGCAACTACGACTGGCTCGTACGCGAACGCGGCTGGTCGCCCGAACGGTTCCAATTCTGGTACGTAGACACCGTCGCAGCCGCGATCCTCACCGGCCCCGCGGGCCCAGGCCTTACCAACGCGTGACGAACGAACTGGGCCGCGGCGGCACCCGGTGGATGATCACGCTGGCCCGCGTGGGCCAGCCGGCTCGGGCGCTTCGCCTCCGGTGCCTTCCCCGGGGCAGCCGGCGGCTGCTCCGATACGCTCAGGCCGTTGGTTACGAGCACGGGTTGAGGAGCGAGTCCATTGACTGACCTGTCCCGCATCGTCAAGGCGTACGACATCCGCGGCACCGTGCCCGATCAGTGGGACGAGCGGGTTTCCGAGACCTTCGGTGCCGCCTTCGCCCAGTACCTGCGCCGGTCCGGTGAAGCCCGGGATGCTGTGGCGATCGCCCACGACATGCGCGCATCGTCACCCGGCCTCGCCGCGGCGTTCGCCACCGGCGTCCGCGCCGAGGGCCTGGGTGTGATCGAGGCCGGCCTCGGCTCCACCGACATGCTCTACTACGCGTCCGGCGCCCTCGACCTGCCGGGCGCGATGTTCACGGCCAGCCACAACCCGGCCCAGTACAACGGGATCAAGCTGTGCCGTGCCGGCGCGAAGCCGATCGGGCAGGACAGCGGGCTGGCCGACATCCGGGATACCGCCGAGGCCCTGCTGGACCGGCCGGCGGAGCATCCGGCCGGCGAGCCGCAGGAGCCGGCGCAGCGCCGTGACCTGTTGCCGGAGTACGCGGCCCACCTGCGCACCCTGGTCGACCTCTCCGGCATCCGGCCGCTCAAGGTCGTGGTTGACGCCGGCAACGGCATGGGCGGTTACACCGTCCCAGCGGTGCTCGGGGACGCGGTGCTGCCGGCCCTGCCGTTGACGATCGTGCCGATGTACTTCGAACTCGACGGCACCTTCCCCAACCACGAGGCCAACCCGCTGGACCCGGCGAACGTCGTCGACCTGCAGAAGGCCGTCCGGGAACACGGTGCCGACCTGGGCCTGGCCTTCGACGGCGACGCCGACCGGTGCTTCGTGATCGATGAGCGCGGCGAGCCGGTCTCCCCGTCCGCTGTCACCGCCCTGGTGGCGGTCCGCGAACTGGCCAAGTACCCCGGCGCGACGATCATCCACAATCTGATCACCTCAAGTGCCGTACCCGAGATCGTCGCCGAGCACGGCGGCCAGGCGGTGCGCAGTCGGGTCGGCCACTCGTTCATCAAGGGCGAGATGGCCCGTACGAACGCGGTGTTCGGCGGGGAGCACTCGGCCCACTACTACTTCCGGGACTTCTGGTTCGCCGACACCGGGATGCTCGCCGCGATGCACGTGCTGGCGGCGCTGGGCGAGCAGGACCGGCCGCTGTCCGAACTGGCCAAGGACTTCGAGCGGTACGTCTCCTCGGGGGAGATCAACTCGACCGTCGGCGACCAGGCGGCGAAGCTGGCGGAGGTCAAGAAGGTGTACGCCGATGCCGACATCGACGAGTTGGACGGCCTCACCGTGCGGTTCCCCGACGGTGCCTGGATGAATTTGCGCCCCTCCAACACCGAGCCGCTGCTGCGGCTCAACGTGGAAGCGCCCACCGCGGAGCGGATGGCGGCGCTGCGCGACGAGGTGCTTGGAGTGGTTCGCCGTTAGGATCCATGCGGCCGTGGATACCGCCCAGCACGGCCCGCATCCCGAGGAAGGAAGCTGAAACGTGGCCCTCGATCCGCAGTTGCTGGAGATCCTCGCCTGCCCGGATACGCACCACGCGCCGCTCGACTACGACCCCGCGGGGCAGACGCTCACCTGCACCGAATGCGGCCGCATCTTCGAGGTGCGCGGCGACGTACCGGTGCTGCTGCTCGACGAGGCGCGCGGCGGCCCGGGTTCGGCGGGCTCGCGCTGATGGACGGCTCCGCCGGGGTGCGCGGATCGCGGGTGGTCGACGAGGCCCGGCTGGACAATCCCGACGCACTGGCCGACACCGACCCGAGCGGGATGCTGCGGTTCACCGCGTCCGCCGGCGCCCAGTTGCGGGAATCGGCATCGCTGGCGGCCGAGGCTGATCTTGGCATGTTGAGCGGTGAGGGGCGTCCCCGTGCGGTGGTGGTCGCCGGCGTCGGCACCGCAGGGCGCACCGGGGACGTCCTGTCGACCGTGGCCGGTCCCTGGTGTCCGGTTCCGGTCATCCCGCACCGCAGCGCCGGCGTACCAGGGTGGGTGGGTGCGGCCGATGTGGTGATCGCGGTGAGCGCCTCGGGCCGTAGCCCGGAGGCGCTGGCCGCGGCGGAGGCCGCCGCGCGGCGGGGTGCCCGGCTGGTTGCCGTGGGTGCTCCCGATTCTCAGCTGCAGTCCGTGGCCGACCGGGCGCGGGCACCGTTCGTTCCGGTACCACGCCGGGCACCGGCACGGGCGAGCCTGTGGGCGCTGACGATCCCCGTCCTGCTTGCCGCGCGGGCCCTCGGTTTGGTCAAGGTCAACGAGGCGGACCTGGCGGAGACCGCGACCCGACTCGACGCGGACGCCGACCGGTGCCGGCCCACCGCGGAGTCCTTCGTCAACCCGGCGAAGGCGCTCGCGCTCGGACTCGCCGGCTCGATCCCCATCGTGTGGGGGTCGTCGCCGCTGGCGGCGGTGGCGGCCCGGCGGTTCGGCGACACGCTGTCGGCCAACGCGCGCTATCCGGTGGTGTCCGGGGCGTTGGGCGAGGCCGGACGCGGGCGGGTCGGCCTGCTCGACGGCGTGTTCGGCGGGCTCGCCGAGTCGACCCGGGACATCTTCGCCGATCCGGCGGACGAGCCGGACCTGACCCGGCTGCGCGTGGTGCTGCTGCGCGACGGCGGGCTCAACGCGGAGGACGACACGGCCGAGCCGCTCGCGGTCGAGGAGCGGCGGGCGGACGCCGTACAGACCCTGGCGGAGCGGCGCGGTGTCCGCTGCGACGTGGTCACCGCGGAGGGCGGCTCGGCGCTGGAGCGGCTGGCGTCGCTCATCGCCGTACCCGATTTCGCATCTGTGTACCTGGCGCTTGCCCACGGCCTCGACCCCATGGCCGTGCCCGCCGTCACCGAGCTGAAGGAGCTGGCCAACCCGTGACCGACAGAACCACCCTGGCCGCCACGCCTGCCCGCGGAGCGACCCCGTGAGCGCCGGGGGCGGCAAACGGGCGATAGTCGCCGCGCTACTGGCCAACATCGGCATTGCGCTGACGAAGCTCCTCGCCTGGCTGCTGACCGGCTCGTCATCGATGCTGGCCGAGTCGATCCACTCCGTGGCCGACTCGGGCAACCAGGCACTGCTGCTGGTCGGCAGCCGCCGCGCCAAGCGGACAGCCACCCCGGAGCACCCCTTCGGGTACGGCCGCGAGCGCTACATCTACGCCTTCCTCGTGTCGATCGTGCTCTTCAGCCTGGGTGGTCTGTTCGCCTTGTACGAGGCGTACGACAAGGCGTCCCACCCGCACGGGATCGACAGCTGGCAGTGGGTGCCGGTCACCGTCCTGGTGCTCGCCATCGGGATGGAGTCCTTTTCGTTCCGGACGGCGATTCAAGAGTCCAACCACATCCGGGGCAAGGCGTCCTGGCAGGACTTCATCCGGCACGCCAAGGCGCCGGAACTGCCGGTGGTGCTGTTGGAGGACCTCGGCGCGCTGCTCGGCCTGACCTTCGCGCTCTTCGGCGTCGGCATGACCCTGATCACCGGCAACGGCAGGTGGGACGCCGCCGGCACCGCCATGATCGGCGTGCTGCTCGTGACCATCGCCATCATCCTCGCCGTCGAGACGAAGAGCCTGCTGCTCGGCGAGGCCGCATCCCGATCGAATATCAGAAAGATTGAGCAGGCCCTGCTCGACGGACCGGAGATCGGCCGGATCATCCACATGCGGACCATGCACCTGGGACCCGAGGAGCTGCTGGTCGCGGCCAAGGTCGCTGTGCAGCCGTGCGAGACCGCAGAGGACCTGGCGCGGGGGATCGACGCGGCGGAGCAGCGGGTACGTACCTCCGTGCCGATCGCCCGGGTCATCTATCTCGAGCCGGACATCGACCGGGCCCGGGCCGGTGACGAGGGTTCCGCCATCGGAGCCACCACGTACGACGAGGCCGCCGCCGACACCCTAAGGGCCTGACGTGCATGCACTAGAGGGCACCATCCGGGACTACCCGTGGGGCTCACGCTCGATCATCGCGGAATTGCAGGGCCGGCCGACGCCCAGCGACGGTCCGGAGGCGGAGTACTGGCTGGGCGCGCACCCGGCGGCTCCAGCCACGGTGCATCGGGCCGGTGCCCGGATCGGACTGCCCCAGCTGCTGGCCGCCGAGCCGGGCCACTGGCTGGGTGCGGCGGCCCTGGAGCGGTTCGGCCCGCGGCTGCCCTTCCTGCTGAAGCTGCTGGCGCCGGAGCGGCCGCTATCGCTGCAGGCCCACCCGGATGCGGAGCAGGCGCGGGTCGGGTACGCCGCCGAGGAGGCGGCCGGCGAGCGCCTCCGTGGTGCGGAAGCCGGGCGCCAGCTGGCTGTTCGACGCCGGGCCGTGCCGGGTGCGCGTCACGGGTACGAAGTTCGACATGCGCTGGTCGCCGCGCGAGCAGGTG
>DASVMV010000119.1:0-1633 GCA_036384155.1 Micromonosporaceae bacterium | reverse complement strand
CGGGCCAGGGCCACCCGCCCGTACGCCGTCACGCTGTGGTGGGACAGCCCGCGGTGGCGGGGGCGGGGATCGGCGGCGGAGATGCGCAGCGATCCGACCGGTCGGCCGCCGAGTGCCGCCGCCGCGTTGACCGCCTCGCCGACCGCCACGCCGGAGAACCCCCAGCGGGTGCCCGTACCCAGGTTGCCCGGCCCCTGCGCCACCACCGCCACGTCGGCGCGCAGCACGTGGCGCGCGGCCAGCAGCCCGCTGTGCGTGTTCGTCGCCTCGAGGTCGCCCCCGAACGCCTGCCCGACGGTGACCGTGCCGACCAGCGCGTCGCCGAGCCCGTCCAGCGTCCGGGAGAACCAGGCGGGCAGCGCGCCGCCGTCGGTCATGATGTAGGCGATCCGGGCACCGGGTGCGTCGGCATGTACGCCGGCGACCACGGCCGGCAGGGCGGAGTGCAGGTCCGCCGTGACCACCGGCAACCCGGCCAGGTCGTCGGCGTCGGCGAGTACGCCGCGGTGCGGTGAGGCCTCCTCGTCCACGCCGAGCAGGATGGCCTGCAGCGGGGTGTACCGGGCCTTCACCAGGTGACCGTGCGCGCGGGTGGCGGCGCCGTCGGGCGGGTCGGCCGGCAGCCGGTCGGGTAACGCCACCACGAGGGCGTAGCCGCCGGTGCCCAGGCCCATCAACTGGGCGCCGACGTTGAGCAGGACCCGGTCGCCCGGCCGCGGCCGCCCCACCAACGCCGGGTAGGCCAGGGCCCGCACGGCGGTGTCATCGGTCAGGACGACGTCCACCTCGACCGCGCCCCGCCACTCCCGCCGTACGGCCCTGACCGTGCCCGAGCGCCAGCGCACCATGGCTGCACGCTAACGACGACCGGACCGGGGCCGGCGGGCGGGTCGGGTGACGCGCCATGCGGGTGTGCGCACACGCGTTCGGACACTGCTAGCGTCTGAGTCGTGTCGCGCAACCGCACCGAGCGCCTCGTCAACCTGGTGATCTGCCTGCTGTCGACCCGCCGGTTCCTCACCGCCGCGCAGATCGCGGCGACCGTGCCCGGTTACGAGCACAACGCCGACGACCCGCGCGACCACGACGCCTTCCAGCGCAAGTTCGAGCGGGACAAGGCCGAGCTGCGCGAGCTGGGCGTACCGCTGGAAACCGGCAGCGCCAGCGCCTTCGACCCGGAGCCCGGCTATCGCATCGCCCGCCGGGAGTACGCGTTGCCGGACATTCCCCTGGAGCCCGACGAGGCGGCGGCGGTCGGCATCGCCGCCCGGCTGTGGCAGCACGCCGGCCTCGCCGCCGCCGCGTCCTCCGGCCTGGCCAAGCTGCGGGCCGCCGGAGTCGACGTCGACCCGCAGGCCACGCTCGGAGTGGAGCCGGTGGTCACGGTGGACCCGGCGTTCGGGCCGCTCACCGCGGCCGCCCGGGACCGGCGGGCGGTGGCGTTCGACTACCGGGTGCCCGATGACGACGCGCCGAGCAGCCGCCGGCTCCAGCCGTGGGGCGTCGTGTGCTGGCGCGGCCGGTGGTACGTCGTCGGGCACGACCTCGACCGCGCCGCGCCGCGCTGCTTCCGGCTGTCGCGGATCGTGGGTCCGGTCCTGGCACTCGGCGGTCGGGATGCGTTCGCCCCACC
>DASVMV010000118.1:0-8120 GCA_036384155.1 Micromonosporaceae bacterium | reverse complement strand
TGGGCACGACGGCGAACAGCAGCCCGGCGATCAAGCCGCTCGGCCCGCCGAAGAGCCGCGCGCCGAGCCCGGCGGTCAGGCCGGCGGTCACCGTCATCGCCAGCACCGACGGCAGCCGCAGGCCGAGGACCGAGTCGCCGGCCACCCGGATCCAGCCGTGCATGAGCAGGTAGTACGGGCCGGAGACGGCGTCGACGTTGCCGACGAGCCGGATCAGGTCCGGCACCGAGCGGGTGGCCGCGCTCCAGGTCGCCAACTCGTCCCGCCAGAGCTGAGCGCGGTTCACCTGGAACAGGGTGATGGCCAGGGTCAGACAACTCGGCAGGAGCCACGGCCGGCGGGCGAGCGCAGCCAGCCCGGTACGCCGCGCCGATGGCTGTCCCGCCCCGCCGGTCGTCGGGTCCCCGCGACGAATGGTCGGTGCGGTGCGGTCCGGCGGGTTCGCCGGGTCGGCGTTCGCTCGCATCGCGACCTTCGTACGTCGGGTGAAGGCCTGGGCGGCCCTGAGCCGGGATCAGCGTATGTCGGTCATGAAGCGCGGTACGGGCGTTCGGCCAGATGCGGGTGAGTGAGAGAGCTGGCGCGGCGGCGTCTGGACTGAGGAGCGAAGCGACGAGGGAAGACGTCGCGAACAGCGCCGCGCGACCGAGCGAGCCAGACAAGAGGGAAGACGTCGCGAACAGCGCCGCGCGAGCGAGCGAACCAGGAAGTAAGGCTGAACAGCGCGACGCCCCGAGGCGCTGCCTCGGGGCGTCGCGGGGCCCTTGGGTCAGGCGGAGTGGGCGCGCAGGGTGCGCAGGCCGCCGCGGCGCTTGACGACGCGCCGCTCCTCTTCGCTCATCCCGCCCCAGACGCCGGCGTCCTGCCCGGATTCGAGCGCCCAGCGCAGGCATTCGTCGGTCACCGAGCAGCGCCGGCATACGCCCTTGGCCTGCTCGACCTGCAGGAGCGCCGGCCCCGAAGTCCCGATGGGGAAGAACAGCTCCGGGTCTTCGTCGCGGCAGGCAGCATGGTGGCGCCAGTCCATGGCGGCAACACTCCTCATTCTGGATTGGTTACAGTGAGTGCGTTGATCTTTCTTATATGTGCATCCGCGATGCTGTCCCGCGACTGTATGCAGTCGGCTGGCCAGCAGCGCGTGAGCAGGCGTTAAGCCTTGTGGGACCTGCGTCCATACACGCTACGCCCCGGTAGTTCAGTTCGCTTGTGAATGCTTTCACGAACTCACGCAATGTCAAGGGGAGCACCGGAAAATGTTCTGCGGTGAGCAACCTCACCGACTGGCAGGTCCGGGATCGCGGCGCTCCGTGGGACCCCGATTTTTACAGCCAGAGGTCAATGTAGTAGAACCGGGGCGACATTGCTGGCATTTCCGGCACACGGCGCGGCCGGGCTCATCCCACCGCGCCCAGCCTCATCCGGACGCGCCGGAGGGTGATGTCAACAGGCGACACGCAGGGCCCGACTCACGGCGGTGAACCGGACCTTTTCGCGTTCGCCGAGGTAGTCCCCGTCGAGTTGGAACGCCTGTGATCGGGACGACACGAGCACGAACTCGTCCAGGTCGTGCAGGCGTAGCACCTGCCGCCCGTGCGGATCCGGGGTACGGGACAGGATCTGGGACACGGTGCGGGCCGTGCTCGGCACGTGCAGTCTGCGCAGCGCCATCAGGTCGAGGCCCAGGTCGAACGACGCGCGCGGATTCGGATTGATCTCCCGCTTGCCGAGGAACGTCCACGGCGCCGTGTTCTGGATGATCACCGTCGCCAACTCGTCCTCTGGCGGCTCGCCCGGTCGTTCCAGCCGGATCCCGGGGTGCCGGCGATCGGACCCGAGAAAGTACTGGCTCACCGTCGAGCGCAGGTAGAGGCCGGGGGTGGACACATGGCCCCGCCGGCGGGCCCGCTCCACCCGGCGGATCACCGCCGCGTCGAGCCCGAGCCCGGCGCAGAACGTGAAGTAGCGGTCGTCGGCCAGGCCGAGGCCGACGTGACGGAACCGTCCGAGCCGCAACGCCTCGAGGAGCACGCTCGTGCCCTCCGGCCACTCCGGCGGCAGCCCGAGCGCGCGGGCGAAGACGTTGGTAGAACCGCCAGGCACCACGGCAAGGACCGGCAGCTTCTCCGCCGGCAGCCGTTCGTCCGGGGACCGGACCCGGTCGACGCCGGCCGGCCGGGCGGTCATGAGGCCGTTGACCGCCTCGTTCACCGTGCCGTCGCCGCCCAGCGTGACCAGCACGTCGTACCCCTGCTCCGCCGAGGCCCGGGCGAGGGCGACCGCATGGCCCCGGCGCCGGGTGTACTGGACGGTGAGGTCGACCTCACTGCGCAGCGCACGTACGAGGACGTCGCGCGCACGGCCGCTCGTCGTGGTGGCTTTCGGGTTGACCAGCAGGAGGGCCCGCATGGGCGGCACTGTACTCCCCGACCCGGCGGTATCGTGGCGCGGTGGCCGGTGACGCCGAGATCTTTCCCGCTGCCCTGCGGTGGGCCGTGTGGTTGCTGCGCGCCGAGGCGGTCGCTCTCGGCCTCGTCGCCGCCTTCCTGGTGTACGAGGATTTCACGGCTCAGGCCAGCGATCTGACCTCCGCACTACTGGTGACCGCCTTCGCCGCCGGCGGTGCGGTCGCGCTGTGGCTGCTCGGCGGCGCACTGGCCAACCGGCGCGCCGCTGCCCGGGCACCGGCCATCGTTCTCCAGCTGATGCTCCTGCCGATCGGCTACTACATGACGACCGGGGGGATGGGCTGGCTCGGCCTCCCGCTCATGGCCCTTGGCCTGGTGGTGTGCGGCCTCCTACTGAGCCCACCCACCGCGCGCGCGCTGGGACTGCACTGATCCGGCCGAGACGTCCGGCCGGTCAGGCGCCGGCGGTGCGGCGGGTGAGCAGTCGGATGCTGGCATGCCCGCCGTCGGTACTCGCCGACGCCGATGTGGTCAGCGCGGTCAGCACCTTCCACGCGAACGACGACTCGGCCGGCAGCCTCGCCCCAGCGGCCGCCGGGACGGTCACCGCCACGCTGAGCGCGTCGTCGGTCACCGCGAAGCGGCACTCGACCTCCGCTTCCGGGGTCGCGACGGCGAGCAGCATCGCACACGCCTCATCGACGGCGATGCGCAGATCCTCGATCTCGTCGAGAGCAAAATGCAGTCGGGCGGCCAGACCGGCGGTAGCCGTACGCAGCACACCCAGATAACCGCCGTCGGCCGGTACGGTGAGCAGCACGACGTCCTCGTCGACCGACTCCTGCGGCTGCGTGCCCATCTGCGTCACCGGCTCCATCCCCCGATCGCGGACTCTACCCGTTCGGCCGCGGTGCCGCCGCGCGGGAGCCGGTCGATGCGGCCTGGGCGGCCAACGCGGTCAGAGCCGGCCCGGCGAGCCGGTACGGCACCAGCTCTTCGATCCCCCGGGCGCCGATCGCGTCGTAGAAGTCGCGGGCGGGGTTCCAGTCCAGAACCCACCATTCGAGCCGCTGGTAACCGCGCTCGACGCAGATGGCGGCCAGGGTGGCGAGCAGTAGCCGGCCGGCCCCGGTGCCCCGGGCCCGCTGCTGTACGTACAGGTCTTCGAGATAGACGCCGTGCACGCCCTCCCAGGTGGAGAAGTTGAGAAACCACAGGGCGAAACCCAACGGCTGGTCGGCGGCGTCGACCGCGACGTGGCCGAAGAGGGCGGCCGACCCGGTGGTGTCACTCGCCGGATCCGCGGCGGGGAAGAGCGCGGCCCGCAGTTGGGCTTCGGTCAGGCGACACAGGTGCGCCGAGCGTTCGTAGGCCGCCAGTTCGTGGACCATCGCGACGATGGCCGGCACGTCCGATGGACGTGCCGGCCGGATCCTCGGGCGCTGCTCGTCACCCGCGGCGGGTCTTGGCCCGGACGAGGCGGCGACCGTCACCCCTGCTTAGTCTCCCAGAAGATCTTCGCGATCTCGTCGATCTTCTGCAGGAGCTCGTCGGCCTTGGCCGGGTCGGTGAGGGCCTTGGTGCCGCCGCCACCGCCGGCCAGCTTGGTGGCTTCGTTGAAGAGCTGGTGCAGCTGCGGGTACTTCTCGAAGTGCTGCGGCTTGAAGTAGTCGGTCCACAGCACCCAGAGGTGGTGCTTGACGAGCTCGGCGCGCTGCTCCTTGATGATCAGCGCGCGGGTGCGGAACTCGGGGTCGGTGTTGGCCTGATACTTCTCGCAGATTGCCTTGACCGACTCGGCCTCGATGCGCGCCTGTGCCGGGTCGTAGACGCCGCAGGGCAGGTCGCAGTGGGCATGGGCCACGATACGGGGAGTGAGAATGCGCGGAAGTCGCATCAGGATCCTCCTGAGAAGTTTGCGATGATCCAGGACGACACTACTCCTGAAGGAAGGTCCCCCACGGCGCGGAGGTGAAACCTGATGGCATCCAACGCCGCGCCCCCGGCGGCCACCGGCCCGCTGTTCGCCGTCCTCGTTCACGGCCCGTCAATGGCGCCCGCCCTGCGGCACGGTGACGCGCTGCTCGTACGGCGTGGGGCTGGCTCGGTTCGCAGCGGCGACGTGGTCGTTGCGCGGTTCCGGGGCCGGCCCGACCGGGTGGTGGTCAAGCGTGCGGTGCGCGCCGTGGACGGCGGCTGGTGGGTACGCGGCGACAACGACCTGGCCACCGACGACTCGCGCACGTACGGAGTCGCCGACGTGCTCGGCCGGGTGGTCCTGCGCTACTGGCCGCGGCCTGGCCCGGTGTCGCGTCGCCGGGTATGACCCGGCTCACACACGGTCCGCGCCCGGGCAACTATGCTCGGGTTCTGTCCCGGGTGACCCCCGAGCCGATCTGCCCGTCGTTGCCGACCCGGCCGTTCCGCCTACCGCTGGAGGTCACCATGTCATCGTCCGCAGTGGACCCCACCGATCCGGTGTTCGCGCTGCATCGCGGGGGAAAGCTGGCGGTCGCCGCCACGGTCCCGCTGGCCAGCCGGGACGACCTGTCGTTGGCGTACACCCCGGGGGTGGCTCGGGTCTGCGAGGCCATCGCCGCCGACCCGGCTCTCGCGGCCGACTACACCTGGGTGTCACACACCGTCGCCGTGGTGACGGACGGATCGGCGGTGCTCGGGCTGGGCAACATCGGGCCCCGCGCGGCCATGCCCGTGATGGAGGGCAAGGCCGTGCTCTTCAAGCAGTTCGGCGGCGTCGACGCCGTGCCGATCTGCCTCGACACCCAGGACGTCGACCGCATCGTCGACGCGGTGACCGCGTTCGCGCCCTCGTTCGGGGGGATCAACCTCGAGGACATCAGCGCGCCGCGCTGCTTCGAGGTCGAGCGCCGGCTCGTTGCGGCCCTGCCCATCCCGGTGTTCCACGACGACCAGCACGGTACGGCCATTGTGGTGCTGGCGGCACTGCGCAACGCGGTCCGGCTGCTCGACCGCAAACTGGGGGAGTTGCGGGTCGTCATCAGCGGCGCAGGTGCCGCGGGCGTCGCCGTCACCAAGATGCTGATCGCGGGCGGAGTGAACCCGGCCGAGATCGTGGTCTGTGATTCGCGGGGCGTCATCCACCGCGAGCGGGGCGACCTGACCCCGGTCAAGGCCGAGTTGGCCGAGCTCACCAACGGCATCGGCCGCGCCGGCGGGGTCGCCGATGCGCTGCGCGGGTCGGACGTGCTGATCGGCGTCTCCGGCGGCCAGATTCCGGAGACGGCGGTGGCCGGCATGGCTCCCGGCGCGATCATCTTCGCGCTGGCCAACCCCACGCCCGAGGTGCATCCGGAGATGGCGGCCCGGTACGCCGCGGTGGTGGCCACCGGACGCAGTGACTATCCGAACCAGATCAACAATGTGCTCGCGTTTCCCGGCGTGTTCCGGGGGGCGCTGGATGTGCGCGCCAGCCGGATAACCGAGGCGATGAAGGTCGCCGCGGCCGACGCCATCGCCGGCGTGGTCGCGGACACCGCCCCGAGCGGGAGAAGGGAGCCGGCAGACCGGTCCGGTTCCCGGTTGGAACCCGACGCGATCGTGCCGTCCGCACTCGACCCGCGGGTCGCGCCGGCGGTGGCGCGCGCCGTGGCCGAGGCCGCCCGCCGGGACGGCGTCGCCGGGGTCTGACGCCTCGCACGCTCCGTCGACCACTGCTAGCGTGCGGATCATGCGTGCCGCCTACGCCTCCAGGTTCGACCCGGACAATCCGCTCGCCGCGCTGGCTGTCGGCGACCGGCCAGAGCCGGTCCATCCCGACGACGACTGGGTGACCGTGCAGGTACGGGCCAGCTCGCTCAACCACCATGACCTGTGGTCGCTACGTGGCGTCGGGCTCAGCGCTGACCGGCTGCCGATGATCCTGGGCTGCGACGCGGCCGGAATCGATCCCGACGGCAACGAGGTGGTCCTCTACCCGCTCGTCCCCGATCCCGCCGATCCGCGCGGTGTCTCGATTCTGTCCGAGCACTACCAGGGCACGCTGGCCGACCGGGTGGCCGTGCCGCGGTCGAACCTCATCCCGAAGCCCGCGGGCATGTCGTTCACCGACGCCGCCTGCCTGCCCACCGCGTGGCTCACCGCGTACCGGATGCTGAGCACGCGGGGCCGGGTCCACGACGGCGCGGCGGTGCTGGTCCAGGGCGCGGGCGGCGGGGTCGCCACGGCCGCCGTCGTCCTCGCCGTGGCGCTCGGCAAGCGGGTGTACGCGACCAGCCGCGACGCCGGCAAGCGGGAGCGGATCGCGGCCCTCGGCGCCACTGCCGTCGAGCCCGGCGCCCGGCTGCCCGAGCGGGTCGACGTGGTGATCGAGACGGTCGGCGCGGCCACCTTCGACCACTCGCTGAAGTCGGCCGCCCCGATGGCCCGGATCGTGGTCTCCGGCGCCACGGCCGGCCACGAGCCGAAGGTGAACCTGCGCCGGGTCTTCGCCATGCAGCTGGAGATCCTCGGCTCGTCGATGGGGACGCCGCAGGACATGACCGATCTGATCGCCCTGTGCATGGATCGTGGCATCCGGCCGGTCGTCGACCAGATCTACGGCTTCGGCGATGTCGGGAAGCCTTCGCCCGGCTGGAGTCGGGCGACGTCTTCGGCAAGGTCGTGGTGGATCACCAGGGCTAGCGACGGCAATTTCCCAATTTTCCGGACATGGCCGCCCCGCTGTGGTGGGATGACTCCAGAAAGGCCGCCACCACGGCGGCGGGCTCCGGGACCTGCGCGGTGCGCGCGGGTCCCGCGGTCTGTTCCGGGCGGACCGCGCGGCCGGGTCAGAGGTGGTCGTCAAGGCGGGCCAGGCCGCCACGGGCGGCGCTGGCCGGCAGCCGGCGCTTGGCCGCCGGATCCCGGTAGAGGGTCCACCGAAGGAACTCCACCGTCGTGCCCGCCACCACGCCGAACGCCGGGTTTCCCGCATGCATCAGGTCCCGGCCGTGGTCGCCGTCGGGCAGGCTCAGCATGGCCTTCGGCCAGGGCACGGCGTCGTACGCCGCCTTACCGGCCGCGTACGAGATCACGTCGTCGAGTTGACCGTGCACGAAGAGTTGCGGCGCCGCTGGACCGCTGAACGCCGTGCCGACGCCGAGCGCGCTCCCGGAGAGAACGATGCCGGCGTCCAGCCGCGGGTCCCGTTCGACGGTGAACAGACCGAGCGTGGTGATCCCACCAGCGGAGTGACCCGCCGCAGCCACCCGCTCGACGTCCAGGTGGCCGCGCAGCGGGTCGCTGGCCTTCCGGTCGAGCGCGAGCACCTGGGTGAGTACGTACGACGCGTCGGCGGGCTGGTTGATCACGTCGAGGACCTGGACCTGGGGCGCGCCCCGGCTGGTATGCGGGTAGGCGGGCGCGGCGACCACGAACCCGGCGGCCGCCCAGGCGCTGAGCAGGGGCGCGTAGTCGTCGGGCAGTCCGGTCAGACCGTGGCTGAACACGACCACCGGAAACCGCCCGGGCGCTGCTGCCGTGCGTCCCGCAGCGGCGCGCGGATACCAGATGGTGACCGGAAGCGGGCGGGCGCCGCCCCGGTTGAGGGAGAGCTTGCGTACCCCGACCGCGAACGGGTGCCGCGGCGCGGTGCCGGAGGGCTCGACGGCCGCTCTTGACGGCGCGGGGGCGGCCGACGCCGGAGTGGAACCGGTGGCCCGCGGCGCCGCGCCGGGTGCGACGGCGGGAGATCCG
>DASVMV010000117.1:0-2250 GCA_036384155.1 Micromonosporaceae bacterium | reverse complement strand
TCGTGGCGGCCGGTCATGGCGTGGTGGGCACCGACGCCGGCGCGGACGGCGTGTTGGTGGCGGCGTGGATGGCGCCGGTCGACGGGGACGGCAGGGGCACCGGCGATGCCCGTCGCGTCCCGTGTGATCTGCTTGCCGTATCTGGCGGTTGGAACCCGGCCGTACACCTCTACAGCCAGTCCGGTGGACGGCCCCGATGGTCGGCCGACCAGGCGGCGTTCGTGCCCGGCGATCCCGTCCCGGGCCTTGTGTGTGTTGGCGCGGCCGCGGGCACCTTCGACCTGGCCGACGCGCTTGCCGAGGGCGCCGAGGCGGGCTGGCAGGCGGCCGCCGACACCCGCGGGCACAGCGGCGAGGAGCCGCTGCCGCCAGCCACCGATTCGGTGGCTCGCGCCGCTGCGCCGGCGGCGTGCTGGCTCACCGCCCGCGCCGACCCGCCGCCAGACGCGATCTTCGTCGATCTGCAGCGGGACGCGACGCTGCACGACGTACGTCGTGCGGTCGGCGCCGGGATGCGCGCGAGCGAACACGTCAAGCGGTACACCACGGCGGGAACGGCGGCGGATCAGGGGCGTACCACCGGCGTGACGACGGTCGGCATCCTGGCCGGATTGCTCGGCCTTCCCGTGAGGGAGGTCGGCACGACGACCTACCGCCCGCCGTACGCCCCCATCTCCTTTGCCCTTCTCGCCGGTCGGGACCGTGGCCGCCTGCTGGACCCGGAGCGGCGAACGCCGATGCATGACTGGCACGAGGCCAACGGAGCGGTCTTCGAAAACGTCGGTCAGTGGAAGCGGCCGTGGTACTACCCGCGGCCCGGCGAGGACATGCATCGGGCCGTCCAGCGCGAGTGCCGCGCCGCCCGCGAGGGCGTGGCGATGATGGATGTGTCCACCTTGGGCAAGATCGACCTCCGCGGGCCGGACGTCGGCGAGTTCCTCGATCGCATCTACACGAACAGGTTCTCGACCCTTCGGCTGGGGCAGTGCCGGTACGGCGTGATGTGCCGCGCCGACGGGATGGTCTTCGACGACGGCGTCACCGCCCGCGTTGCCCCCGACCACTATCACCTGACCACGACCACCGGAAACGCGGCCGCGGTGCTGGACTGGCTGGAGGAGTGGCTGCAGACCGAGTGGCCGGACCTCCGCGTGCGCGCCACCTCCGTGACCGACCAATGGGCGGCGGTGGCGGTCGTGGGGCCTGGCTCGCGCGAGGTGATGGGCCTCCTCGCGCCGTCGCTGGACGTCTCGGCCGAGGCGTTCCCGTTCCTGACGGTCCGCGACGCCACCGTCGCCGGGATGCCGGCACGGGTGTTCCGGATCAGCTTCACCGGCGAGCTGAGCTACGAGATCAACGTGCCGGCGTGGTACGGGCTGGCGCTGTGGGAGGCGGTGGCGGAAGCCGGCCGGCCGCAGGGGATCACGCCGTACGGCACCGAGACGATGCACGTCCTGCGGGCGGAAAAGGGCTTCATCGTCGTCGGCCAGGACACCGATGGCACGGTCACACCGCACGATGCGGGGCTGGGCTGGGCGGTGTCCACCGTGAAGCACTTCGTCGGCGAGCGCTCCTTGACGCGTACCGACACCGCCCGAGCGGACCGCCAGCGGCTCGTCGGCCTGCTCCCGGCGGACCCCGAGGTGGTCCTCGCGGAAGGGGCTCAACTGGTCGTGGATCCGGACGCCCCGACGCCGGTGCCGATGCTGGGTCACGTCACGTCCAGCTACCGCAGTTCGGTCCTGGGCCGGTCGTTCGCGCTCGCGCTGGTCGCCGGGGGCCTGACCCACCGCGGTGCGACGCTGTACGCGGTCGACGCGGGCCGGGCGCAGCCGGTCGTGGTGACCGAGCCCACCTTCTACGACGCGGAGGGAGCCCGCCGGGATGGATGACCTGCTTACGTTGCGACGCAGCCCGTTGGCGCACCTGGCCGACAACCTGGCGGCGACCGGCAGCGGGACGACGGTGCGGGTGCGCGAACTGCCGTACCTGAGCTCCTTCGAGCTGCGCGCCGATCCTGCAGGGCCGGCGATGGCGCGGCTCGGCGCCGCCCTTTTCGGCGGCCCGCTGCTCGGCGGCTCGCTGCTCGGCGGCCCGTGGCCAGACTCCGGGCGCGCGGTCGGCGTCGGGCCGCGGTACGCGCTGTGGTGCGGGCCCGGCTGGTACCTCGTCGTTGATGAGCCGGGCACCGCGCTGGCGGAGGCAATCGCCGGCGCGCTCGGCGATGGGGTGGGCCATGGGCGGGTCGCT
>DASVMV010000116.1:0-7770 GCA_036384155.1 Micromonosporaceae bacterium | reverse complement strand
CACCGTGCGTTCCGGTACGTGGTCCCGTGGACCGGTTGCGGCAGTGGTCAGTCCAGCCGGAAGCCGTCCCGAATCGTTCCGGCCAGGAACGGGGCCCAATGCTCCCGCTCGACGATCAGCACCGGGCCGCGGGGGTCCTTGCTGTCCCGAATCGCGACCGGTGCGTGGCGGTCGCCCAACGGGGCGACCTCGACACAGTTCGAGGCCTGGCTACGGGAGCTCTTCCGCCAGGCCGCGGTGGCCAGCCGCTCGGGCGCACTGCTTGTCGATTTCATGGCTTCTCCTGCAGGTCAGGATGACCTGTTCAACGGTCGGGGGGCGACAGAGGATCCGGTGGCGGCCGAGATTTCCACCTGCGGCGCCTCGTCCGGCGTGCGTTGGTGGGCCGGCAACGTCGCCGCGCTGCCGCGGCGGAGCCAGGTGAGTGTGTCCTCCGGACTGAGCGCCGCGGCCTGCAGCCACCGGAAGACGGCGGCGTAGCACTCCAGCTCCTCCGGGTCGGTGAGCATCACGTCGGTGGTTTGGCACTCGATGGCCAGCGTCTCCGGGTCCTGCGGGTGGGCGAAGCGGTAGAGGGAGAACCCGGTGTGCGGCAGGTACCAGTCGCCGATCACCGCCTCTCTCGGGAGTACCTGCACCGTGAGGTTCGGCAGTTGTGCCAGGTCGGCAAGGTGCGCCAGCTGTCCCCGGACGACGTCGGGTGGTCCGGCTCGCAGGCCCAGCGCCGCCTCCTCGACGACCGCGCAGTACCGGGGCGGGTCGACCGCCCGGGCCAGCAGGGACTGCCGCGCCATCCGGGCGGCGACCTCCGCCTCCGCCGGTTCGGCCCGGCGGCTCTCCGGTGACGACAGCTGGTGCCAGGCTCCGATCCGGACGCGGGCGTAGTCCGGGGTCTGGAGCAGGCCGGGCACGACGAGCGGGGCGTACTCCCGGATCTCCGCGCATCCCGCCTCGAGCTCGGCATACCGGCGCTGGCGCTGGGTCATCACTGGATACGAGCGGAGCCACCGGCGGACGTCGCCGGCATCGCGGGCGACCCGCACGAGCTCCTCACGTTCCTGCGGACCGACCCCGTAGAGATCGAGAAGGTCGAGGACGTCGCCAAGGTCGGGACGGCTGCGCCCGTTCTCCAACCGGGACAGCTTGGATGCCGACGCCCAGCCGACCCGGGCGATCACCTGCTCTCCGGTCAGTCCGGACCGTTCGCGTAGTCGGCGCAATTCCGCTCCGAGGCGGCGACGCCTCACAAGTGGGCTGTGCGGTGCTGCTGGCACCGGATCGTTCTCCCTATTCGGTGGGCCCGACGAGTAGGGAGTCGTCGGAGATTGATCTCGCGGAGTGGCGGCCGGCATCAGTATGGACCCACCGGCTCCGGTCCGCCGAGCAGTGCCCGGCGTGTTCTTCGGAGCTGCTGCCCGTGCCGCCCGGTCGCGCGGGTCCCAGCCGCCGGCTCAGCCGGCGCTGGCCGCGAGCCGCTCCTTGACCTGCACGATCGATGGATTGGTCAACGTGGTGCCGTCGCCGAACCGTACGGTCGGCACGGTCTGGTTGCCCCCATTGACGCTCATCACGAACTTTGCCGCCTGGGGATCCTGCTCGATGTCGATGACCTCGTACCCGATGCCCGCACGCTCCAGTTGAGACTTCAACCGGTAGCAGTAGCCGCACCAGGGCGTGGAATACATGGTCAACATCGTCGGGGCCTCCTGACGGCGAGGGATGGGTCCCATTGCGGACACGCTAGTCGCTGCAACGTCGGGGGAGGCTGCCATGATTCCTGCTGTGGTGGGTGACTCAGTGACCGCGCGGGTGCTGGCCGGGCTCGATCCGGAGCAACGGGCGGCCGTGACGGCGCCGGCCGGGCCCGTGTGCATCCTCGCCGGAGCGGGCACCGGCAAGACCCGGGCGATTACCCACCGCATCGCGTACCGGGCACTGACCGGCGAGGTCGCCGCCCGGCACGTGCTCGCGGTCACCTTCACGGCGCGCGCGGCGGCCGAGATGCGGGCTCGGCTCGCCGCGCTCGACGTGGCCGGCGTGTCGGCCCGCACCTTCCACGCCGCCGCGCTCCGCCAGGTCCGGTATTTCGCCCCCCGTCTGCTCGATGGCCGGCCGATGCCGGAATTGATCGACAGCAAGGTCCGGCTGGTTACCGTCGCCGCCGGCCGGGCCGGGTTGCGCGCCGACCGGGCATCCGCTCGCGACCTGGCCGGTGAGATCGAGTGGGCGAAGTCGTGTCTGGTCGAGCCGGCCGACTACCCGGTCGCGGCCGCGAAGGCGCTCCGCGAAACGCCGTACGACCCGGCCCAGGTGGCCGCTGTGTTCGCCGCGTACGAGCAGCTCAAGCGCGGTAACGGCGTGATCGACTTCGAAGACCTGCTGCGCGCTGCGGTGTGGGGCATCGAAGAGCACCCGGACGTGGCCGAGCAGATCCGCGCCCAGTACCGCCACTTTGTGGTGGACGAGTACCAGGACGTCAACCCGTTGCAGCAGCGCCTGCTCGAGGCCTGGCTCGGGGGGCGCGACGACCTGACCGTGGTCGGCGATGCGAGTCAGACGATCTACTCGTTCACCGGTGCCACGTCCGACTACCTGATCGAGTTCCCGCGCCGCCGCCGACCCGCCGTGGTGGTCCGGCTGGTCCGCGACTATCGCTCGACGCCCCAGGTGGTGGGGCTGGCCAACGCCGTGATCCGCCAGGCCCGGGGCGTCGAGACCCGGCTTCGCCTCGAACTGGTCGGCCAGCGTCCGGCCGGTCCCGAGCCCGATCTGCGCATCTTCCCCGACGAGCCGGCCGAGGCCGCGGCCGTGGCGGCCCGGTGCCGGCAGCTGATCGCCGCCGGCACGCCCGCCCGGGAGATTGCCGTGCTCTTCCGCACCAACGCGCAATCGGAAGCGTACGAAGCGGCGCTGGCCGACGCCGAGGTTCCGTACGTTGTGCAGGGCGCGGAGCGCTTCTTCGAGCGGCCGGAGATCCGCCAGGCGATGGTGGCGTTGCGGTCGGCCACCCGATCGGTGGCCGAGGGGACCCCGTTGGTGGAATCCGTCGTGGAGGCGCTGTCCGCGGTGGGCTGGGCACCCAACCAACCGCCCCCGGGAGGGACGGCCCGCGAGCGGTGGGAGGCGGTGGCCGCCATCGTCCAGCTTGCCGAGGAGTTCTCCATGGCCGCTTCGCCGCGGCCACCGGGGGGGCCGCAGCCGGGCCCGTCGCCGGCGACGCTCGCCGCCTTCTGCGAGGAGTTGCAGCGGCGGGCCGCGCACCAGCATGCGCCGCCGGTCGAGGGGGTCACGCTGGCGTCGCTGCACTCGGCCAAAGGGCTGGAATGGGATGCCGTGTTCCTGGTCGGGCTCTCCGACGGCACGCTGCCCACCTCGTACGCCAAGACGCCGGAGCAGGTGGAGGAGGAACGTCGGCTGCTGTACGTGGGCGTGACCCGAGCCCGCGAATGGCTGTGGCTGTCGTACGCCGCGGCCCGTTCGCCCGGCGGCCGTCCCCGGCGGCCGTGCCGCTTCCTGCCCCAGCTCGACCGCCCGGGTGCCGACCGTCCCGCGGGAGGCGCCGCCGGCGGTCGGAAATCCGACCGCCGGCGTAACCAGGTCGTCTCGTGCCGGGTGTGTGGCGCCACGCTGCTGGCCGGCGTCGACCGCAAGCTGGGGCGCTGTGCCGGCTGCCCCGCAGACCTCGACGAGGAGCTTTTCGGGCGGCTGCGGGAGTGGCGGGCCCGGGTATCCGCCGAGCAGAAGGTCCCCGCGTACGTCGTCTTCACCGACGCCACGCTGCTGGCACTTGCCGAGCGGCGGCCCGGCCGGCCCCAGGATCTGCTGGCGATCGGCGGGATCGGCCCCCGGAAGCTGGACTTGTACGGCGACGCGGTGCTCGCGCTCGTCGGGGGCGCGGCGGTCGATCAGGTGGCTCCGGAAAAAAGTTCCACAACAGACCCGTAAAAGGGTTTGCCCTTGCCCTGGGCATAGGCATAGCCTCAGGACACACCTCGCGAGCGGCGATATCCGGCTGCGCGTGAGGGGCCAATCGGTGGCGAGCGACAGACAGGAGGTGGCCCCGGTGGAGATCTTCGTAACGAACCGACCGACGGTGCTGCCTGCTGCCGTCGCTCGGGTTTCGGCTGCCCGAATTCTTCTGGCTGCCGACGCCGCCCCGCGTCCGCAGGTGCACCAGGCCCAGGCCCAGCTCGAGCTCGGCCGGGCCCAGGTCTCCAGCGGATACAAGGGCATCACTGGATTCTCGGTCGACGGCGTCCCGGCGAGCGCCAAGCGCATGGACGTCCGCGGAGTTCCACCTCGAGGAAGGCCGGTCTAAACAGACCACCGGCTCACCTCGAGGCCGCGGAACCCGCAAACCGGGATCCGCGGCCTCAGTCTTTGTCCGACCCAAAGGCAAAACTGCGATCCACGAGATCGAAAGCGAGAGAGAGGTGACCGGGCGATGAGTCTGGCGTTAGCCCCACTCGACGGGAACGTCGGGCTGGAGGCGAACCTGCCCTGTCGGAAGTTCGACCCTGACCTGTGGTTCTCCGACTCCCCGGCGGAGCTGGAACTGGCCAAGTCGCTCTGCGGGGAGTGCCCGCTGCGCGTCGAGTGCCTGGCCGGCGCCGTGGAGCGGGCCGAGCCGTGGGGTGTCTGGGGTGGCGAGATCTTCGAGCGCGGCGCGGTCGTTCCGCGCAAGCGGCCCCGTGGCCGTCCGCGTAAGGAAGATCTGGCCCGGGACGCCGCACTGCAGGTCGAGGTCGAGGCGCGGATGGTGGCCACGGGCTTGACCCAGCCACGCACCGCGGTCTGGTTGGCGGCCTGACATGAACCCGATCCGGATGTCTGCCGGCGTAGCACCGGCCAGAACTGTCGAGAAGAACACCGCGATGAAGACCCGAAACGGAGCAACCAAAATGCAACTACTCCACGAAGCGCTGTCCCGGGCCCGAATGCCTCGGCCTCAGGCCGGTCGCACCACCACGAGCTCTGAGGCAGCCCGATCCGCCCGTACCGTCGCGATGGAGGCCCGGCGCCGGGCCGCCCGCGAGGCGGGCGTCCTCTAACCAGTTACCGATGATCGCCTCGTGGGGCGCGTTCCGGCCGGAACGCGCCCCACGGCCGCGTCCCGCCGCCGGCGCAGGTCTATCCCACCGGGGCGAAGCCGGGCAGCCATCGCTGCACGATCGCGCGGAACGGCGCCCGGGCCTCGAGCTGGCAGAGCACGCCGATCGAACCGAGCGTGACCCGATGGATCATGAGGTAGGACGGCGGCAGGTTGAGGTGCCGGCTCAACTGGTAGGCGGGGGAGCGCGGGGTGGCCAGCCGGACCGCCTCGCTGCGCAGCCAGGCCCGGCTGAAACGGAACTCGTCCACCGCTACCGGCTCGAGAATCGGCACGAGGAACCCGAGTACGGCTTGCGCATCAACCGGATCGTCCGGCTTGATGAAGCCCTCCGCGCGCAGTCCGTCGGCGACTTCCTCGGCCCGGCCGGCCAGCGCCAGACTCGTGAGCCGCCCGATGGGCTCGGGGATGCCCTCGGGCAGCCGAGCCACCGCCCCGAAGTCGATCACCGCCAAGCGCCCGTCCGGCAGAAGCCGGAAATTTCCCGGATGGGGATCGGCGTGCAACAGGCCGGCCCGCACCGGGGCGGAGAAGTGCACCGTGGCCAGGAGCTGACCGGCCCGGTCCCGCTCGGCACTGCTGCCGGAGTGGATGATCCGCGACAGCGGCGTCCCGTCCACCCATTCGGTCACCAGAACCTGCGGGGCGGCTGCGAGCACCGGTGGGACGAAGATCTCCTCGTCGCCGGCGTACGCGGCCGCGAACGCGCGCTGCGCCTCCGCCTCCAGCTCGTAGTCCAGTTCTTCGCTGATCCGTTCGCGCAACTCGGCGAGCAGTGGCTTGATGTCGAGCCCGGGCTGGATGGCCTTGAACATGGCGCTCAGCCGGGACAGCTGGCGGAGATCGGCGAGGAGGGCTTCTCCAGCGCCTGGGTACTGGATCTTCACGGCGACCTGGCGGCCCGCCTTGGCGCGGGTCTTCCACACCGCCCGGTGCACCTGCCCGATGCTCGCCGCCGCCGCCGGACTGTCGTCGAATTCCAGGAACCGGCTCCGCCAGTTGTCGCCGAGTTGCTCGGCGAGCACCTTGTGCACGGTCGCGGCGGGCAGCGGCGGCGCCGCCTCCTGCAGCTTGGTGAGCGCCTGCCGATACGGTGCGGCCACCTCCTCGGGCAATGCCGCCTCGAACACCGAAAGCGCCTGGCCGAACTTCATCGCGCCGCCCTTGAGCTGGCCCAACACGCTGAAGAGCTGCTCGGCGGTGCGCTGCTGGATCTCGGCCGACACCACGTCCGCCGCCAATCCGGTGACCCGCTTGCCGAGCCCGAGCACCGTGCGCCCGGCGAAGCCGAGCGGGAGCGCGGCGAGCTTTGCGGTGCGGGAGGCGGCTCGGCGTGGGATGTCGGTCACCCGATCATTGTTACCGACTCGCCGGGGTGCCGACCGCCGAGCGCCCGGGCCGGGCGGGGTTCTTCCCACCGTCACCGCCGGATCCGACGGCAGCAGGCGCAGGCCGGGTGGGGCGGCCATGCCCGCCGGCGCATCCGGGCAGGCGAGCTGATCTCGGTTGCCGCGCCGACCGTCTCCGGCGTACCGCCGTCGAGGAAGGTGAGCACCTCCGCGGCGGCGTAGCCGGCCGCCGCGATCACGGTCGGCGCGGCACAGGCCTCCGGGCCGGCCGTTCGAGCCAGCTGGGCGGCGAGACCGGGCCATGCCGGGTCGCGGTCCTGCCGGTGCAGGTCGAGGCAGTTCAGGCAGGGCGTGCCGCCAGCGCGCACCAGAGGACCCACAACCGCTGTTCCGTCCCGTACGGCCAGCACCAGGTGCGGCTGGCGGCGCTGCGCGTATCCGGCGGCCATGAGCGCGGCGGGCCGGTCGGCGCCGGCCTGTACGACGAGGGTGGCGAAGCCGCGCCGCACCGGTCGGGTGTCGGTCCCCGGTGCCGTGCGGGTGATCGCCTCCACGACCGCTTCCGCCTTCGGCCGGCGCAGGTCGGCGGCGGCCAGCCCGCCGCCCGCAATGTCGCTCGGCGCCACGTCACCGGTCAGTTCGGGCCGGACGTGTCCGACACCGGCCTGCGCCAGGGCGAGGGCAACGGGTACGGCGAGCCGGCCACGCCCGGTGATCACTACGGTCGACGCGGCCCGCCGGCGGAGGATCTGCGCCGGGGTCGCCGGGGCGTCGGTGCCGCGCAGCGCGAGCGCCGCGGCCTCGGCCGACAGCCGCTGGCGCATCGGCTCGGGCAGCGGTGTGGGCAGCAGGTGCTGGGCCCCGACCACGAGGCCGGCGCCGCGCAGGGCGTCGATCAGTGCGCGGGCGTCCTCCGCGGTGATCCGCAGCTTCGCGGCGTGGGCCAGGACGGCCCGGTCGGTGTGCGTGCCGTCGAGGAGGTCGAGGACCCGGACCACGGCGGGGTTGGCGACCTCGACGAGGACGGCGCGACCGGGGTCGAGGCCGAGTTGCAGGGTGTGGCGGTCACGCCACAGGCGGGCGAGGCCGGGCAGAAGGACGGGGCGCAGCAGGCGAGTCATGAAGCGACACGCTGCCACCGTTGCCCGATCGGCCGCCGCTCGTTGTCCACAGCCCGGCCACCCCCACGAGCGCGTCATCCACAGCGTTCGGTGATTTATCCACAGCGAGATGGCGGGGCTGTCGCCGCGGGGACATCGCGGATCGTGTCCGGGAACCTGACAGGGCAGCTACCGGAGGCCGGCGCGGGTG
>DASVMV010000115.1:0-5879 GCA_036384155.1 Micromonosporaceae bacterium | reverse complement strand
CACCGGGAGAAGGTGGGTACGGCGTGCCTGCCGGCTGGTCGAAGGCGGGTCCAGCGGTACGACCGGCGGCCATGTCGTGGCCACCGAACTCCGGCCGTCCGCCGGCCACGCGTGCCCGACCCTCGGCGTGCGGTCGGGGCGGGAACCGGTCGCCGCTCGGTCCCTGCGGAGACGGGTCGTCGCCGCCCGGCCTGGGCCGGAACCGCTCCTCGCCGCTTGGCCCGGGCGGGAACTGGCCGTCGCCGGCCGGTGCGGGCGCGAATCGGTCCTCGGTCCGCTGCCGGGAAGGTTCCTGGTCGTCCGGTTCGGCTGCCGACGGCCGACCGTACACGCGCGGCTGGCGCGCCGCAGCCGTCCGGCCGCCGACGTAATCCTCCGGCGGGGAAACTCGGCTGGCCGCGGGTACGGCCGCGCTTGCGGAAACGGGGGCGCCGCCGCGGGCGTCGCCGTCGCTGTCGCCGCCGTCCACCGGCGCCGGCTGCTGCTGCGGCGGCGGCGAGACCCAGCCGGACCCGCCTGACTGCCCCGGGTCCCGGGGCTGCGGGATCGGCGGACGGTCTGCCGACTGTGGTGCCGCTGCGCTGGACCCGGGAACGTATGGCTGCGGTGGACTCCAGGCCGGTTGTTGTGGCCCGGCTCCCGGCGTCCACCCCGGTCCACCCGGAAAGGCGGGTTCCTGGTCGTCACGCGGCGGCGCGTGCTGCCCGTGTTCGGCTTCCCGCTCTTCGCCGGCCGGACGGCCGGCGAACGTGTACCGCTCGTCGCGTTCGGCGAGCGGACGCTCGTACTGGTATCGGCCGGGCGGCGGGTCATAGGGGGCCGGCGGATCGGCGGCGAGGCTCGCGCCCGGGACGCGGGTCTGCTGCGGCGGCAGAGCAACCGGCGGTACGGCGGCCCGGCCGACCGTGCCCGGTGGCTCGTACCGCGGGAACGTCTGCTCGCCCGCCCCGGGTTCGGGCTGGGGAGCACCGCGGTGGGGGAGTCGATTTCGGACTACGTCTGAGGTGGGCGGAAAAGGCCCGGCAGGCGACGCCGGCCGGTCCGGTGCCGGCACGTCCTGGCTCCATCCGCTGCCGTCACCCGGCCTCCCGGGCGCCTCGGCGGCGGCCCGCGCCTCCCACCGGGACGCCGGCGGTCCCGGCTGCCGTCCGGTGTGCTCAGCAGCAGGCGGGCCTTGCGCTGGCGACGACCAGTCGGGCGGGAAGTCTCCGTGGGTGCCGCCGGTCGGGCCGTTGGCTGACGGATCGGCGTACGCCACGGTCCATGACGTGCCAGGTTGGGACCACGAGGTCGCTGACTGCGGAGCCCAGGTGAAGTCCGACGGCGGGCGATCGCTGCGGGATGCGGCCGGCCCGGGAGTTCGCTCCCCCCCGGCCGGTCTCCATTCGGCGCCCGGCGGGGTCTCGTCCGGCTCGTAGCCAGCGCGCTGGCTGTCGGACGTCATGCGGGCCTCCTCGTGGCACGTCCGGCATGCCGCCTCCGGCGGCGCATCCAAGGCTCCCCGCACGGTATCCGGGAACTACCGGACCCGCTCGGCGAGCTGGCGCCTCCGAGACGCCGACCGCCGCCCGCTGCAGCGCCGGCGACGTCGTCTCGGGGGACGACCGAGCCCACCGTACCCGGGTGCCCGGGGAGAGAGGAATCCCGGTGTCCAGCCATCAGGATGGTTGGGCAGAGATAGCCCGACGGCCCGCCCGATGGGCCGGGCGGGCCGTCGAACTGGAGGGATGAGGAAGGTCTGTGTCAGCCGTAGTAGCGCTGCGCGATGGTGAGGATCTCGTCGCGTACGGCGGGTGAGGTCGCGGAACGCAGGGCGCGCTCGATGGCGCGGGCGCGGCGAGTGGCGTCCCGGCGGTGGCGGTAACGGTCGATCATGGTCATGGTGCTGCTCCCCCTGGCTATTCGGTTGTGGCCGTCTGTGTTGCCTCTATTCAACCGCTCTAGAGCCCTCGCTGCCATCGATTATTAGGTGAGCTGTGCCACCAGCCTAAGAATCGCAGGCACGTCGCCGATCTACTGTCGACGTTCCGTTGCTGAAATGACACGGCCGGTGTGCTCCGGGTTCACCCGGGGCACACCGGCCGGTCAACCTCTGGGTCAGCCCCAGGCGAGCAGCGCCGCCTCGGGGTCGCTCAGGAACACCCCGATGTCCCGCAGGAACTTCGAGCCCAACTCGCCGTCGACGATGCGGTGGTCGAAGGACAGCCCCAGCGTCGTCACCTGTCGGATCTGGATCTCGTCCTCGTGCACCCAGGGCATCTTGCGGACCGCCCCGAAGGCCAGGATGGCCGACTCACCCGGCGGCAGGATCGGCGTACCGGTGTCCACGCCGAAAACGCCGACGTTGGTGATGGTCAGGGTGCCGCCGGCCATGTCGGCCGGGGGCGTGCGCCCCGCCTTCGCCGTCTGCACCAGCGCGTTGAGCGCATCGGCCAACTCGCGCAACGACAGCCGCCCGGCGTCCTTTATGTTCGGCACGATCAGCCCCCGCTCGGTGGCCGCGGCAATGCCGAGGTTGACGTAGTCCTTGACCACGATCTCGTCGCCCGCCCAGGTCGAGTTGACCATCGGATGGCGCCGAGCCGCCAGCAGCACCGCCTTCGCGACGAGCAGCAGCGGCGAGACGCGTACGTCGCGCCACTCCGGGAGCGCCCGCAGGCGGTCGAGGGCCTGCATCGCCCGGGTCACGTCGACCGTGAGGAACTCCGTGACGTGCGGCGCGGTGAAGGCGGACGCGACCATGTTCTCGGCGGTCAGCTTGCGTACGCCCTTGACCGGAATCCGCTGCTCGCGGTCGGGCCCGAAGGCCGCCACCGGAGCCGCGGGCTGCACCGCCGCCGGCGCCTCGACGGCAGCGCCGCTGGCCGCCTGGTGCACGTCTTCCCGGGTGATCGATCCGAGCGGACCGGAACCGGTCAAGGTGCTGAGGTCGACACCGAGATCCCGGGCGAGCTTGCGTACCGGCGGCTTGGCCAGTACCGCCGCCCGTCCCGCCGGTGCGGCCTGCGCGACTGGCGCCGCCGCCCTACCATCGCGTCGATCATGGACCTGTGGTGCCGGAGTTACGGCGGTAGCGGCCGGTTTGTTACCCACCACAACTTCATGATCGGCCGGTGGGGCGGCCTTGCGCGGACGCCGCTTCGCCGCGGTCGTACGCGGGCCGTAGCCGACCAGGACGGGCGTGCGGCCACCGGGGGCCGGCCCACCGACCAGCCCCGGCTCGACCGCGCCCTCGGCCGGTGCCACCTCTACGGCGGCCAGCGCCGCAGCCGAAGGCGTGGCTGCCGTTGGGGGGGTACCCGTTGGCTCGCCGTCCGGCTGCGTGTCGATGGCGATGATCGGGGTGCCGACCTCGACCGTCGAACCCTCTTCGTGCAAGATCGCCTGCACCCGCCCGGCCCACTTCGCCGGGATCTCGACGGCGGCCTTCGCCGTCTCAACCTCGACGATCGGCTGGTTGAGCTCGATCGTGTCGCCGACCGCGACCAGCCACTTGAGGATCTCGCCCTCGGTCAGCCCTTCACCGAGGTCCGGAAGGTTGAACTCCTTGACTCGCGACATCCCGCTCACCACCCGAAGGTCCGGTCGACGGCGTCCAGCACGCGGTCCAGGTCGGGCAGGTACTCCTCCTCCAGCCGGGCCGCCGGGTACGGCGTGTCGAACCCGGCGACGCGCAGGACCGGCGATTCAAGGGAGTAGAAGCAGTCCTCGGTGTTGCGGGCGGCGATCTCGGCGCCCATGCCCAAATTGGACGGTGCCTCGTGAACGACCACGCACCGGCCGGTGCGCCGCACCGACTCGTACGCCGCCTCCAGGTCGAGGGGGGACAGCGTGCGCAGGTCGATGACCTCCATTTCCCGTCCCTCCTCGGCGGCGGCGCTGGCCGCGTCGAGGGCGGTGCGCACCATCGGCCCGTACGCCAGCACGGTGGCGTGGGTGCCCGGCCGCACCACCCGCGACGCGTGCAGCGGGTACGCCTCGGAGAGCGGCTGGTCGGCCTCGACCGGTCCCTTCTCCCAGTAACGCCGTTTCGGTTCGAGGAACACGATCGGGTCGTCGGACGCGATCGCCTGCTGGATCATGGTGTGCGCGTCCTGCGGATTGGCGCAGGAAACGACCTTGAGTCCCGCGGTGTGGGCGAAGTAGGCCTCCGGGGACTCGGAGTGGTGTTCCACCGCACCGATACCGCCGCCGAACGGGATCCGGATCACGATCGGCAGCTTCACCTTGCCCTGCGAGCGGTAGTGCATCTTCGCCACCTGGGACACGATCTGGTCGTATGCGGGGTAGACGAAGCCGTCGAACTGGATTTCGCAGACCGGGCGGTAGCCGCGGATCGCGAGGCCGACCGCGGTGCCGATGATGCCCGACTCGGCGAGCGGTGTGTCGATCACCCGCTGATCACCGAAGTCCTTCTGCAGCCCGTCGGTGATCCGGAAGACGCCACCCAACTTGCCGACGTCCTCGCCGAGGATGATGACCTTCGGGTCGTTCTCCATTGCCCGGCGGAGGCCGGCGTTGAGCGCCTTGCCCAGGGTGAGGGTCTCGGTGGCCATCAGTGAGCGCTCCCCTCGAACGACTCCAGGTAGGTGCTGAACTGCGCGCGCTGCCGGTCGAGCAACGGCGACCCGTTCGGGTAGACGTGGTCGAAGAGCTTCACCGGCTCCGGGTTGGGCAGGTTGAGTACCCGTTCCCGCAGGTGCACGGCCTCCCGGCGGGCCTGCTCGTCGACCTCGGCGAAGAAACCGGCGTCGGCGATCTGCTGCTTCTCGAGGAAGGCCCGGACCCGCGCGATCGGGTCCTTCGCCTGCCACGCCTCGACCTCGCTGGCGATCCGGTAGCGGGTCGGGTCGTCGGAGGTCGTGTGCGCGCCCATCCGGTAGGTGTAGGCCTCGATCAGGGTCGGGCCCTGGCCGTGCCGGGCGTTGTCGAGCGCCGCGCGGGTCACCGCGTACGACGCCAGCACGTCGTTGCCGTCCACCCGGATGCCCGGGAACCCGAACCCGGCGGCCCGCTGGTAGAGCGGCACCCGGGTCTGCCGCTCCAGCGGCTCGGAAATGGCGTACTGGTTGTTCTGGCAGAAGAACACGATGGGCGCGTTGAAAACGCCCGACCAGACGAAGGCCTCGTTGACGTCGCCCTGCGAGGTGGCACCGTCGCCGAAGTAGGCGATCACCGCCTCGCCGTCGTCGCCGCCGGTCTTGCCGTCCATGGTGATGCCCATGGCGTATCCGGTGGCGTGCAGCGTCTGCGCCCCGATCACGATCGTGTACATGTTGAACTTGAACTCGTTGGGGTCCCAGCCGCCCTGGTCGACGCCGCGGAAAAGACCCAGCGGCATGATCGGGTCGATGCCGCGGCAGTACAGGACGCCGTGCTCGCGGTAGGTCGGGAACGCCATGTCCTGCGGTCGCAGGGCGCGGCCCGAGCCGACCTGTGCGGCCTCCTGCCCGAGCAGGCTCGCCCAGATGCCCAACTCGCCCTGGCGCTGCAGCGCGGTCGCCTCGGCGTCCAGCTTGCGTACGACCACCAGGTCGCGGTACAGCTCGCGGTACTCCTCGTCGGAGAAGTCGACCGTGTACTCGGTGCCGTCCGGCCCGGTGACCGCGTCGATCCGCTCACCCTGCGGGGTCAGCAGTTGGATCATCTCCGGTTCGTCCGCCGGTGCGGGTGCGCCTTTCACGCTCCCTGGGGCGCGCGCGGCGCCTGCCGCGCCGGCCGCCCTGCCGCCGCGAAGCGAGGCTTCTCGGTTCGCCATCCGTGTCTCCCTGTCGTCTGTGCGTCGGCAGCGGGGGTGTCCCGACCACGCAACGTGCTGCGCCCGCCGGCTGCTGCCGGACGTGACTCCTGGCGACCGCGCCTCGCCCGGGTGGGGCTGT
>DASVMV010000114.1:0-6234 GCA_036384155.1 Micromonosporaceae bacterium | reverse complement strand
CGCCAGGTGCCGGCGGGAACCGCGCTGGCCCGGCCGGAACTCGCCGGGTGTGTCGACCACGGCCGGATCGCGGCCGGCCCGGGCCAGCCACAGCACGACGCTGGTGCCCGCGGCTACCGGAACCCCGCCGAGCACGGCGTCCCGCGCCGTCACCCGGCGCCAGGTCACGATCGGCGGCTCCAGGCGCAGTCCCTCCTCGACCACGTCGTCGACCGCGACCGAGCCGGCGCGCAGGCCGGCCAGCACCGGCGGCTCCCCGGCCAGCCGGTGCAGCAGCAGCGTGAGGAACTGCGACGTGGTCTCCTGACCGGCCACCAGCAGGAAGAACAGCGCCCCGACCACGACGTCGGGCGGATGCCCGTCGGCCCGCAGCCGGCCGGCCATCCCGCCGCCACTGGTGGCGACGTCCCGCAGGACCGGGTGGAACCGCCCGACGGTTTCCGCCAACTCCCGCTGCCGTTCGCCGTCGACCGGCGCCCAGAAGAGTTCCAGGGCGGCCCGGGCGAACTCCTTGACCACGCCAACGCCGGCGGCGGGAAGGTCGATCAACCGGGCGAGCACGAGCAGCGGCAGGTCGGCCGCGAGGTCGGCGTACAGGTCGACCCGCGCGCCGGCCGCCAGCGCCGCCGACAGCCGGGCCACCCGCTCGCGTACGACGGCGGTCAGCCAGTCCCGCTGCTCCTCGACGCGCTTGGGGTGCAGCGCATCGGCGACGGTGGCTCGGATGGCCGGATGGCTGCGCGACGAGTTGTTGGCCAGGGTGGGGGGCAGCCGGAACCCGTGCCGGGCGAGCACCCGCAGCGCCGTCACCGGGATGGGGGTCATCGCGTCGAGCGCGTTGTCCGGACGGAACGTCTCGGCATCGGCGAGGACCTGTTTCACGAGCGCATGCCGGGTCACCACCAGGTGCGGTACGCCCGCCGGGTCGGCGACCGTCGCGACGTCTGGCCACGCCCGGTCGACCGATTCCCAGCTGCGAAACAGCACCCGCACACGCTATCCAGCGACGGGCCGGTCGTCGGCGGACATCTCCCACACCGTGGTTTTCTTCACCGCGACGGTCTCCAGGGCCGGCGGCACCGGGACGGCGTACGTGGCGACCTCGCGGAACCGCTCGCGGGGCAGGAACGCCCGACCGGGATCGCCCACCAGCACCCGACCTCCGGCACGCCCCGCGCGGAGCAGAAACCGCGTCACGCGGGCGGCCATCGCGGCGCTGTAGAATACGTCGCCGGCGAGGACCACCTCGGCGCCTCCGGCGTCACCGTCGAGAACGTCTGCGAGGTCGGCGGTTACGTTGACGTCGTTCACGGCCGCGTTCAGGGTCACGGCGGCGACCGCCCGCGGGTCCACCTCGACCGCCCGTACCGAGGACGCGCCGGCCTGGGCGGCCGCGATGGCGACCAGGCCGGACCCGGCGGCCAGATCGAGCACGCGGCGACCGGCCACCTCGTCCGGATGGTCGAGGACATACCGGGCCAGCGCCTGTCCGCCCGCCCAGGCGAACGCCCAGAACGGTGGCGGCTGCTCGCTGTGGAACTCGCCTTCGGTCAGCTCCCACAGCCCGATCGGCTCGTCGGCCTGGTGCAGCCGGATCTCCGGTACGAAGGCGACCGGAGCGAGCCGGGCGTGCAGGCGGACGAACGCCGCCGAGATGTCGGCCACGAGCCGATTGTGCCCGCTCTGCCGGTGCTGGCCGGCGTCAGATCGCGGGCCGCCAGGCCGGATCCCGCCCGAAGGCCGCCAGCAGGCGGTCCTGCTCGGAGGCGTCGGGACCCACCTGGACCCGCTGGCCGATCAGGCCGGCATCCCGGTAGCTCTGCTCGTGGCCGGCGAACCAGGCCAGCGCCTCGTGCACCGCCCGCGCGTCCAGGCGTGGCTCGGATTCGATCGCGACGGCCGCGTCCCAGGCGTGCACCAGGTGGTCGGCGAGGAGCTGGGAGACGTACTCCCGCGCCGCGGTGTCACCCGACGACAGGTGGACGGTACGGTCGAGGGCGCCCGCCTCGCTCACCGCCAGGTCCGCCTCAGCGGTCGCCTCCTGGGCGCTGGTCGACGGGTCGGCACCGAGTACGTCGCCGTCGAAGCGATCGCCGACCTGGTCGATGGTGGTGCCGGCCAGCAGCGGCACGGTCCATCGGTCCTCGCTCACCACGTGGTTGACCAGCGTGCGCAGGTTCCAGTCCTGGCAGGGAGTGGGCGCGTTCCATTCGCCGCGGTCGATCTGTGCCACCCGATCGGCGAACTCGGCCAGGCTGCGCCGGTATGCCTCCAGCAGGTCCATCAGCCGATTCTTGCCCGCCCGGACCCGTCCTGTCCGGTCAGCGCGGACATTCGCCGAAACGCCGCCGTTTCGCCCGCCCCGAGGGCGGTCGACCCGCATCCAGCCGATCGAAGTCGACCGACGCCCGTGATCAGCCTTGAGGCCGGGTAGGTAGTAGGGTCCGTTCATGTCAGACCGCCCGGTACCGGCGCCCGATGCGGCCGACGGCGATCCGCGCACCGCGACGTCCACCGTCGACCAGGGCGATGTGGAACCACCCCGGGCTACGTCGCCGGTCGCCGGGCTGGCCACGCCCCACGAGGTCGCAGGCGGCGTGGCGGTCGACGACGAGGAACGACCCGCCCGCGAGCTGACCGGGCCGATCGGCACCGGAGTGGCCGTGGTGGCGTTCGCCGTCGCGCTGCTCGTGCTGTGGAACGTCTTCCGCCCGCTGCCCCAAGGCAGTCAGTTCTATCTGATCGTCTTTCTGGCGGGCGTGCTCCCGCTGGTTTTTCTGGCGTACCGCTCCGGAGTGCGGCTGCCGGCGCGGCTGGCCCGCCGCGTACCGGACACCGGCCCTCCCGGGGAACGGCGCGACCAGCCGACGGTGCTCGACTGGCTGCTCGCCGGGCTCGCCCTGATCGTCAGCCTCTACCCGGTGCTGCCGGTGAGCGTCGGCGGCGCCGGTGGCGGCTACAACGCCTTCCTCGACCGGCAGGGCTTGCTCGACCCGGTCGACGTGACCATGGGGGCACTGCTGCTGGTCCTGCTGCTGGAAGCCTGCCGTCGTACCACCGGCTGGGTGCTTCCGGCGGTGTGCCTGGTCTTCCTCGGCTACGGCTACTACGGCGGGCTGCTGCCGCAGAGCTGGGCCGTCGCGCACGCCGGGCTCGACTTCAGCCAGATCGTCGACGCGCTCTACAACTCGGGCAGCGGCTTCTACGGCACGCCGCTCGACGTGGCGGCCACGTACATCGTGCTCTTCACCATCTACGGTGCGGTGCTCGACCTCTCCGGCGCCGGCCGGTTCTTCGTCGACCTGTCGGTGGCGGCGTTCCGTCGCTCCCGCAGCGCCGCCGGCCGCACCGCCGTCGCCTCCGGCTTTCTGCTGGGCACGGTCTCCGGTTCGGGTACGGCCACCGCGGTCAGCGTCGGCGCGGTGACCTGGCCGATCCTCCGGCGCGCCGGCTATCCGGCCGAGCAGGCCGGCGGCATGCTCGCGGCCGCCGGGGTCGGCGCGATCCTGTCGCCACCCACGCTGGGCGCCGCGGCCTTCATCGTCGCGGAGTATCTCGACGTCCCGTACCTGACCGTGCTGGGTTGGGCGATGATCCCGACCCTGCTCTACTACCTCGGGATCCTGCTCGCGGTGGAGACCGACGCCCGGCGTTTCGGGGTACGGCCGATCGAGATCGATGCCGGGTCGCCCTGGCGTCTGCTGGCCCGCTTCGGTTATCACTTCTCGTCGCTGGTCGCGATCGTCGTCCTCCTGCTGATCGGGATGAGCGCCACCAAGGCGGTGGTGTACGCGACGGCGCTGGCCTTCGTCCTGTCGTTCCTCGACCGGCGTGGCTGGCTGACGCCGCGCCGGCTCTTCGAGGCGCTGTCCGCCGGCGTACGCGGGGTCCTGCCGGTCGCCGCGGTCTGCGGCGCCGCCGGGATCATCACCGCGATCACCACAAAGACCGGGCTCGGCTCCCAACTCGCCTCGCTGCTCGTCAACGGCGCCCGGTCACTCTCCAACGAACCGATTGCCGTGCTCGCCTTTACGGCGGTGTTCGCGGCCGTGGCGCTGTTGCTGCTCGGCCTCGCCGTCCCGGTCACCGCCTCGTTCATCATTGGCTGGGTGATCATCGGCCCGGCCTTGCTGGCGCTGGAGGTGTCCGCGCCGGCGGCGGCGATGTTCGTCTTCTACTACTCGGTGCTCTCCGAGGTCACCCCACCCACCGCGCTCGCCGCGGTCGGCGCCTCGGCTATCACCGGCGGTCGGACCGTGCCGACCATGTGGCAGGCGCTCAAGTACGCCCTGCCGGCGTTCCTCGCCCCGATTGCCTTCGTGCTGACCGGCCCGGGTGAGTACCTGCTGGGCCGGGGGCCCGCGCTCGGCGTGCTGTGGACCTCGGCGGTGGCGTGTGTGGGCATCGCCGCGCTCGCCGTGGCAACCGGGGGCTGGCTGCTCGGCGTCGGGCCGGCCGATCGGATCGTGCGGGCGGTCGCCGCTGTCGCCGGACTGCTGCTGCTCTATCTGCATCCGGTCACCATCGTGGGCGGGCTCGTCCTGCTCGCCGTGGCGGTCGGACTGGCGCTCGCGCGCCGGCGCGGCGTCGACCGCGGAGAGAATGCACCAGTTATGGGGAGGGAAACGGCATGAAGCGGATCAAAAGCGGCATAGCCGCCGCGGCGGCGTTCAGTATCGGGCTGGCCGGGCTGGCCGGCTGCGGCGGGCGGCAGGACGTGGCCGGTGGCGACACGGGCGGCGACGTCACCTGTGAGGTGAAGCAGGAGACACGGATCGGCATCGCGACCGGGAACGCCACCGGCGTCTACTTCGCGCTCGGCAACGCGTACGCCGAGCAGATATCGACCGCGACCGGGGGCAAGGTCAAGGCGACCGCCGCCGAGACCGGCGCATCGGTGCAGAACATCCAGCAGCTGGTTGCGGGCACCTATGCGGTGGCCTTCTCGCTGGCTGACACCGCCACCGACGCGGTGCAGGGCACCGGCAGCTTCGACGGAAAGAAGCAACCCGTGCAGGCTCTGTCGCGCATCTACACCAACTACACCCAGGTGGTTGTGCGCAGCGACGCCGGCATCCGGACGGTCGCCGACATGAAGGGCAAGCGGGTCTCCACCGGTTCCCCGAAGTCCGGCACCGAGGTGATCGCCAACCGGCTGCTGAAGTCGGCCGGCCTCGACCCGGCAAAGGACATCAGGGCGCAGCGCCTCGACCTGGCCAAGTCCGTTGACGGCATGAAGGACGGCTCGATCGACGCACTCTTCTGGTCGGGCGGCCTGCCGACGCCCGGAATCACCGATCTGTTCACCACCGCCAAGGGCAAGGTGGCGTTCCTCGACATCACGCCGCTGCTCGGCGAGATGAAGAAGGTCAACCCGGTGTACGAGGAGGGGTCGATTCCCGCCGCCACCTACGGAACGCCGGGCGACGCCAAGACGATCGTGGTGCCCAACCTGCTGCTGGTGAAGGAGGACCTCGACCCCAACCTCGCCTGCACGCTCACCAAGGCACTCTTCGACCGCAAGCCGCAGCTCGAGCAGGCCAACGCGGCCGCCAAGGGGATCCAGCTGGAGACCGCCCGCAAGACCGACCCGGTGAAACTGCACCGCGGCGCGGAAAAGGCCCTCGACGACCTCAACGCTCCTCGGTAGCGCGGGCCGGGCCCAGGCCGGCCTGCCCGGTTGACCCCCAGGCCCGCTCGGATCTCGGGAGGTTGCGGCTCCTCGCGCTGGACGAGTTGCCGCACCTCCCGTCCGGGTGTTGCCGCCCGGATTGTCGGAATGGATGCGCTCGCCTGCGCGTTCTTCCTACCTGGCCGGGCCCTCCCACGCGTGGTGTGGTCCGACGAACCGCAAAACCGGTATCTTTCGGGCGGGGCGGGCGTAAACTCGCCGAGATCCGTCTCGTGCGGCGTATGGGTCTTCAGCGCCACCCCGGGTTGGCACTCGATTGCTCACTCGGCTAAAGTTCTCATCCGTCGCCGGGAACATGGGAGACAAGCGGACGTAGCGCAGTTGGTAGCGCATCACCTTGCCAAGGTGAGGGTCGCGGGTTCGAGTCCCGTCGTCCGCTCGGAGCGATGCCACCAGACCTCGGGGGCAACCACGGTGGAGTGGCCGAGAGGCGAGGCAACGGCCTGCAAAGCCGTGTACACGGGTTCAAATCCCGTCTCCACCTCGGCACGAACACGGGCGATTGGCGCAGTGGGAGCGCGCTTCCTTGACACGGAAGAGGT
>DASVMV010000113.1:0-2729 GCA_036384155.1 Micromonosporaceae bacterium | reverse complement strand
ACTCATCGCCGGCTTCACCGGGATCTTCCTGGCGATGCTGGCCACCGACCTCGCGGGCCGGCGGCCGGGCAGCCGGATCGCGCCGCTGGGCGCCGCGCTGACCGCGGCCATGCGGACGTCGGCCGGCCGGGTGGTCGTCCTCGGCTGGTGGCTCTGGATCGGCTGGCACTTCCTCGCCCGATGAGGGGTCGGTCGCCCGCGATCTCAGCCCGGGGTCTCGGGCAGCACCTTTGCGACGAGCCGGGCCAGATCCCGCAACGCCCTGCCGCGGTGACTGATCGCGTCCTTCTCCTCCGGCGTCAGCTCGGCGTTGGTGCGGGTCTGCCCGTCGCCGAGGAAGACCGGGTCGTACCCGAAGCCACCCTCGCCGCGCGGCGTGCGCACCAACCGTCCCGGCTGGCGTCCCTCTACCAGGTGCTCCTTACCGTTGGGCAGCACCAGGGCCACCGCGCAGACGAATGCCGCCCGCCGGTGTTCGTCGGGCAGGTCGGCGAGTTGGGCGAGCAGCAGCTCCAGGTTGGCCCGGTCGTCGCCGTGCCGGCCCGCCCACCGGGCGCTGAACACGCCCGGCATGCCGTTCAGCGCCTCGACGGTCAGTCCCGAGTCGTCGGCCACCGTCGGCAGGCCGGTACGCCGGCCGCCCTCCCGCGCCTTCACCAGTGCGTTCTCGCCGAACGTCAGCCCGGTTTCCGGCACCTCCGGGTACGCCTCGACGTCGTCGAGACCCAGCAGCGCGACCCGGTGTGCGCCGAGCGCGCCGTCCAGGATCCGTTGCAGCTCGATGAGCTTCTTCCGGTTGCGGGTGGCGAGCAGGAGCTTCTTCACGCGAGCGCCTCGCGCTGCCGGTCGGCGAGCTCGCGGCACCCGGCCACCGCGAGGTCGAGCAGCAGGTCCAGCTGGTCGCGGCGGAACACCGCGGACTCGCCGGTGCCCTGGACCTCGACGAAGTCGCCGGTGCCGGTGCACACCACGTTCATGTCCACCTCGGCGTCGACGTCCTCCGCGTAGGACAGGTCGAGCCGCGGCTCGCCGTCGACCAGGCCCACGCTGACCGCCGCCACCGAGCGGTGCATCACGTCGGCCGGTTTGCCGGCCAGCGCCCGGCGCTCCCCCAACCAACTGACCGCGTCGTGCAGCGCCACGTACCCGCCGGTCACCGCGGCCGTACGGGTGCCGCCGTCGGCCTGCAGCACGTCACAGTCGAGCACGATGGTGTTCTCGCCGAGCGCCCGCAGGTCGACGCACGCCCGCAGGCTGCGCCCGATGAGTCGGGAGATCTCGTGGGTACGGCCGCCGACGCGGCCCCGCACGCTCTCCCGATCGGATCGGGTGGTGGTGGCGCGGGGCAGCATCGCATATTCGGCCGTCACCCAGCCGAGCCCGGAGCCCTTGCGCCACCTCGGCACGCCCTCCGTCACGCTGGCGGTACACAGGATCCGGGTGGCGCCGAACTCGACCAGCACCGATCCTTCCGGATGCATGCTCCAGGCCCGGGTGAGGCTCACCGGACGCAGTTGGTCGGGCTGCCGCCCGTCAGGTCGTGCCATGCCGCCAGCCTAGGTGGCCCACCCCCGCGCCGCCCGTGCGGCCCTGCATCCAGGCGCGGCCGCGTACGTCCCGACGTGCGCTCAGATCTGGTACCGGGCGCCCGGCCGCACGACCTCGACCGGGCCGGTGAACGCGGTCTCCGCCTCTTCCTGAGTGGCGGCCTCGCTGCCCCAGGCGGCCACCAGGTGGGTCAGCAGCAGCCGCCCGACGCCGGCCTTCGTCGCCGCCTCACCCGCCTCGCGGCCGGTCAGGTGCAGGTCCGGCGGATTCGCCGCACCCTCGAGATAGCTGGCCTCGCAGAGGAACACGTCGGCGCCGTGGGCCAGCCGGAGCAGCGGCTCACAGGGCGCGGTGTCCGCCGAGTAGCACAGCACCCGGCCCTCGTGTTCCAGGCGCACCCCGTAGGTCTCGACCGGGTGGTTGACCCGGTCGACGGTCACCGCGAATGGGCCGATCGGGAAGGTGCCGGGCTGCAGGCCGTAGAAGGTGTAGACGTCGTCGACCGGACCCTCGTCAGCGCTGTACCCGGCGGCGATGCGGTCGGGCGCCCCCGGCGGGGCGTAGACCGGCAGCGGCGACTGCGCGCCGTTCGGGGCGTACCGCCGGACCACCACGTACGAGCAGGCGTCGAGCATGTGGTCGGGGTGCAGGTGGGTGAGCAGGATCGCATCGATCGCGTAGAGGCCCGCGTAGCGTTGCAACGCCGAGAGCGACCCGGGGCCGAAGTCGACCAGAAGCCGGAAGCCCGCCGCCTCGACCAGGTACGCCGAGCAGGCCGAGTCGGGACCCGGAAAGCTGCCCGCGCATCCCAGGACGGTCAGTCGCATCCGCCGGCCCTTGCCTCACCGAACTCGTTCCGCCGCGCGGTATCCCGTGGGGCCCGGGTCGTCGGGGACAAGTCGGTCACGATGGGCAAGCCTACGCCGCGCCGTGTGGGGCGCGGAAAAGTCTGATCTGAGGTGTCATCAAGGTGACACCCAGGGACGGGGCCGCCGGACCCGTTACGGCTCCCCGGCAGAGCCGTTGCACAGCGTGAGGGCCGGTCGTCCCCCGCCCCGGGGCGTCCGGCGGATCCGAGGAGGGTGAGCCGTGCCCACCGACGTCAGGCGACCACGTCCCGGGATGCTGCGCCCGGCCACGCCGCCACCGTCCCCGCCACACCGGTCCGGCGCGCCACACCG
>DASVMV010000112.1:0-4052 GCA_036384155.1 Micromonosporaceae bacterium | reverse complement strand
AGCCGGCTCTGGCGGTAACGAGTTGCAGCAGGCCGTCCGCGCCGAGGCCGACCAGCTCCGGGCGCTGGCCGACCGGCTCGCCGACCGCGACCGGGTCGCCGAAGCCGGCAAGCTGCTCGCCGCGAGTCGCCCGCTGCCCGTCCTCGGCCTGCGCTCGGCCGCGCCGCTGGCGGCGTACTTCGCGTACTTCGCCGCGAAGGTGCTGCCCGACGTCCGGGTCCTGGACGCCGGTGGCAGCCTGCTCACCGACCGGCTGGAGCAGGTGCGCGCGGCCGGCGCCACCGCCCTGCTGGCGATCGTGCTGCCCCGCTATCCCCGCGAATCGGTCGAGGCCCTTCGCGAGGCCCGCGACGCCGGCCTGTCGCTCGTCGTGATCACCGACTCGGCGGTCAGCCCCGCGGCCGCGTACGCCGACCTGGTCCTGCCCGCCGCGGTCGGCCCCCACCTGGTGTTCGACCTGCACACCGGACCGATGACGCTGGCCATGGTGCTGCTGCAGGCCGTATGCGACGCGACGCCGGCCGAGGCGCAGCGCCGGCTGGAGGAGTTCGAGCAGTCCGCCGCCCGACGTCACCTGTTCGTCGACTAGTCCGCCCGAGGAGAACCATGTACCAGCCCGTCCGCGCCGCCCGTGGCGCCACCCGCACCGCCCTCGGCTGGCCGCAGGAGGCCGCGGTGCGGATGCTCATGAACAACCTCGACCCGGACGTCGCCGAGCGGCCCGAGGACCTGGTCGTGTACGGCGGCACCGGCCGGGCGGCCCGGGACTGGCCCTCGTACCACGCGCTGGTGCGCACCCTGACCACGCTGCGCGACGACGAGACGATGCTGGTGCAGTCCGGACGGCCGGTCGGTGTGCTGCGCACCCATGAGTGGGCGCCGCGAGTGCTGATCGCCAACTCGAATCTGGTCGGCGACTGGGCCACCTGGCCCGAGTTCCGCCGGCTGGAGCAGCTCGGGCTCACCATGTACGGCCAGATGACCGCCGGGTCGTGGATCTACATCGGCACCCAGGGGATTCTGCAAGGCACCTACGAGACGTTCGCCGCCGTCGCGGCGAAGCTCGCCGGCGCCAGCGGCGACGGGCAGCCATGCAGTGGCGGCAGCCTGGCCGGCACGCTCACGCTCACCGCCGGGTGCGGCGGCATGGGCGGGGCGCAGCCGCTGGCGGTCACCATGAACGGCGGCACGGTCCTGATCGTCGACGTCGACCGGGCCCGCCTGGACCGCCGGGTGCACACCCGGTACCTGGACGTCGTGGCCAACACGCTCGACGAGGCGGTTGAGCTGGCCACCGCCGCCCGGCGGGAGCGACGCGCGCTGTCCGTCGGCGTCGTGGGCAATGCGGCCACGGTCTTCCCCGAGTTGCTGCGCCGCGGCGTCGAGATCGACATCGTCACCGACCAGACCAGCGCGCACGACCCGCTGTCGTACGTGCCGGAGGGGGTCGACGTCGCGGCCGCGTCCGGGTACGCCGCGGCCAAACCCGAGGAGTACGCCCAGCGGGCCCGCGCGTCGATGGCGAAACACGTCGAGGCGATGGTCGGCTTCCTCGACGCCGGCGCCGAGGTGTTCGACTACGGCAACTCCATCCGCGGCGAGGCCCAGCTCGGTGGATACGACCGGGCGTTCGACTTCCCGGGCTTCGTCCCCGCCTACATCCGCCCCCTGTTCTGCGAGGGCAAAGGCCCGTTCCGGTGGGCGGCGCTGTCCGGCGACCCCGCGGACATCGCCGCCACCGACCGGGCGGTCCTGGAGCTGTTCCCGGAGAACGAGTCGCTGGCCCGGTGGATCCGGCTGGCCGGCGAGCGGGTCGCGTTCCAGGGCCTGCCGGCCCGGATCTGCTGGCTCGGGTACGGCGAGCGGGACCGCGCGGGCGTGCGGTTCAACGAGATGGTCGCCTCGGGCGAGCTGACCGCGCCGCTGGCGATCGGACGGGACCACCTGGACTGCGGGTCGGTGGCGTCGCCGTACCGGGAGACCGAGGCGATGCGCGACGGTTCCGACGCCATCGCCGACTGGCCGCTGCTGAACGCGCTGGTCAACACGGCCAGCGGCGCGTCCTGGGTGTCCATCCACCACGGCGGCGGGGTGGGCATCGGCCGGTCGCTGCACGCCGGCCAGGTCTGCGTGGCCGACGGCACCGCGCTGGCCGGGCAGAAGATCGAGCGGGTGCTGACCAACGACCCGGCCACCGGCGTCATCCGGCACGTCGACGCGGGGTACGACCGGGCCGCCGAGGTAGCTGCCGCGACCGGCGTCCGCATTCCGATGGCCGAGAAGTAAGGACAGCCGGGTGTCCCGTCCTGAGCGGTTCCGCGAGCTGTGGGACCAGCTGGCGCCGATCGGCCGCGACCCGGCGAGCCGCGGCTACCTCCGCTTCGCCTGGTCACCACCGGAGCTCGCGCTACGCGAATGGTTCCGGGCGCAGGCGGCGCTGCGTCACATGCCCGTCGAGGAGGACGGCAACGGCAACCAATTCGCCTGGTGGGGCGAGCCGGCCGGTGGAGACTCCGTCGTCACCGGCAGTCATTTCGACTCGGTCCCGCATGGCGGCGGGTACGACGGCCCGCTCGGCATCGTCAGCGCCTTCCTCGCGGTCGACGACCTGCGGGCCTGCGGCGTGACCCAGCCGCACCGGCCGATCGGCGTCGCCGCCTTCGCCGAGGAGGAGGGCGCGCGGTTCGGCGTACCCTGCCTCGGATCCCGCCTGCTGACCGGTTCGCTCGACCCGGCGACCGCGGCCGCGTTCACCGACGCCGACGGCACCACCCTCGCGGACGCCATCGGCGCCCAACCGGCCGGGCACCGGCCCGACCTGATCGCCCGGATCGGCGCCTTCGTCGAACTGCACATCGAGCAGGGCCGGGCGCTCGTCGACCGGGACGTCGCCGTGGGCGTGGCCGAAGCGATCTGGCCGCACGGCCGGTGGCGCTTCGACTTCCGCGGCGAGGGCAACCACGCGGGGACGACCCGGATGGCCGACCGCCGCGACCCGATGCTCACGTACGCCTTCGCGGTGCTCGCCGCCAACAAGGAGGCGCGGCTGCGCGGCGCACACGCGACGGTGGGCCGGGTGGCGGTCGAGCCGAACGCCACCAACGCGATCCCGGCCCGGGTACGCGGCTGGCTCGACGCCCGGGCCGCCCACCCGGCCACCCTCGACGACCTCGTCGAAGCGGTACACAAGAAGGTCGCCGAGCGGGCGGCCCGCGACGGTACGCGGGTCGACCTGCACCGGGAGTCGGCAACCCCGGTGGTGGAGTTCGACCCCGCGCTGGCGGCCCGGCTCAGCCGGCTTCTCGGCGACGCGCCCGTGCTGCCGACCGGTGCCGGCCACGACGCCGGGGTGCTCGCGGCGCACGTACCCACCGCGATGCTCTTCGTCCGCAACCCGACCGGGGTCTCCCACGCCCCGGCCGAGTCGGCCACCGACGCGGACTGCGCCGCCGGCGTCGCCGCCCTCGCCGACGTCCTGGCGGAGTTGGCATGCCGGTGAACCGTTTCCTCGCCGAGCACGCCTGGCTGCCCGGGGCCGCGCAGCCGGTCGCCGATGTCCTGATCGAAGTGGCCGACGGGCGGTTCAGCGCAGTCACGCCGGGCGTCCGACAAGCCGACGCGATCCGCCTGCCGGGCCTCACCCTGCCGGGGCTGGCCAACACCCACTCCCACGCGTTCCACCGGGCGCTGCGCGGGCGCACCCACCGCGGCCGGGGGACGTTCTGGACCTGGCGGGACCGGATGTACGCCGTCGCCCAACGACTGGACCCGGACAGCTACCTCGCCCTCGCCCGGGCCACGTACGCCGAGATGGCGCTGGCCGGAATCACCTGCGTGGGCGAGTTCCACTACCTGCACCACGACGCCGACGGCCACCGGTACGCCGACCCGAACGCGATGAGCGCCGCGCTCGTGGAGGCGGCGGCGCAGGCCGGCATCCGGATCACCCTGCTGGACACCTGCTACCTGACCGCAACCGTGGACGGCGCGCCGCTGGCCGGGCCGCAGCGCCGCTTCGGCGACGGCGACGCGGCGGCCTGGGCCGAGCGGGC
>DASVMV010000111.1:0-7977 GCA_036384155.1 Micromonosporaceae bacterium | reverse complement strand
ACCCCGCTGACCGCGGTCCGGGGGTACGCCGAGGCGCTGGCCGACGGCGTAGTGCCACCCGAGGGCGCGCAGCGGGTCGGGCAGACGATGCTGACCGAGGCCGAGCACCTCGACCGGCTGGTGAGCGACCTGCTGGCCCTGGCCCGGCTGGAAGCGGCCGACTTTCCGCTTGAGCCGCACCCGGTCGACGTCAACCGGCTGGTCGCCGAGGTGGCCGAGGTGTGGCAGGCTCGGTCGTCCACCGCCGGTCTGTCCTTCCGGGTGGAGACCCCGGCCGAGCCGGTCACCGCCTACACCGACCCGGGCCGGGTGCGGCAGGTCATCGACGGGTTGCTGGAGAACGCGCTGCGAGTCGTCCCGCCGGGTGCTCCCCTGGTGCTGGCGCTGCACCCACCGGGTCCGGGCGGGGCGGCCTTGATCGAGATCCGGGACGGCGGCCCGGGATTCACCGACGACGACCTGGCCGTGGCGTTCGAGCGCGGCGCGCTGCGCGAGCGGTACCAGGGCGTTCGCAAGGTCGGAAGCGGGCTCGGACTGGCGCTGGCCGCGGGGCTGGTTCGGCGCCTCGGCGGCCACATCGAGGCCGGACACGCGCCCGAGGGCGGCGCCCGGTTCACCGTGTGGCTGCCGGCGGGCGGCGATGTCGACGCTTACCGGATCCGAACAGTGAACTGACCCCGCGCTCGCCGTCACCCGCGATCGTGGTGACATTCACGTACGAGAGGAGAGCCATGAGACGCTTCGGAGTCGTGACCGCGAGTTTCGTACTGGCTGCTGTCGGTGCGCTCGGATTGACCGGTTGTGGCCTCGCCCGCGGCTCGGCGCAGGATGCCACGGGCCCGACGGCGGCCGTGGAAGCCGAGGGGCAGGCGTTGACGGCACTCGGCTTCCACCCCGTCGACATGCAGCCACTGGGCCTGCAGGATCCGCGGACCGCACCCTCGGCCACGCCCGGCCCGGCCGAGCAGGCAAAGCCCGGCGAGCAGCCGCGCAGGCGGCACCCACTACGGAGTCTGCTGCGCAAGAACACGCTGCACGGCGAGATCGTCGTGCAGACCGACGCGGGCATCCGGACGATCGCCGTTCAGCGGGGCACGGTCACGGCGATCGACGCCGGCTCGATGACCGTGAAATCGACCGACGGCTTCACGATGACCTGGACCTTCGACGCAGACCTGCGGGTGATCGAGCGGCGTACGACGGTGCAGCCCGCGGACGTCGAGGTCGGTACCGAGGTGGGCGTCGCGGGTGCGAAGGACGCCGATCGCGCCACGGCCCGGCTGATCGTCATTCCGCGCGCGCGGTAGCTGACGGACGAAGGCCCCTTGTTATCGCTTCTTCGATAGGAAGGGGCCCTTGGCCACCACTGCTCGCCCTCGGCCGTGACCAGGCTAGGCTAGGGCGGATTCGTCGTCGTCAGCACCGTGGAGTTCTCCGTGAAGCTCTCAATCCTCATGCCGGTCTACAACGAGGAAGAACGCATCGCGGACGCCGTGAAGCAGGCGCTGGCGGTCGACTACCCCTGCCCGGTTGAACTGGTCATCGTCGACGATGGCAGCCGGGACGGCACCGCCGAGATCCTCGGCCGGGCGGACGACGCCCGGGTGCGGGTGATCACCCACCCGCGCAACGCCGGCAAGGGCGCCGCGATCAGGACCGCCGTCGACAGCGCCGAGGGCGAATACATGGTCATCCTCGACGCCGACCTCGAGTACGACCCGCAGGACATCCCGAAGCTGCTCGCCCCGGTTCTCGACGGCCGGGCGACGGTCGTCTACGGCAACCGCACGTTCGGCAGCCACAGCGCGTACAGCTTCTGGTACGTGATCGGCAACAAGGCCGTCACGACCGCCGCGAACGTGCTGTTCAACTCGTACATCGGCGACCTGGAGACCTGCTTCAAGCTCATGCCTGTGGCGCTGTACCGCTCGCTCGACGTACGGTCCCGGGGTTTCGGGATGGAGGCCGAGGTGACCGGCAAGCTGCTGCGCCGGCGCATCCGGCCGTACGAGGTGCCGATCAGCTACCGGGCCCGCGGCCGGGAAGAGGGCAAGAAGATCACCTGGCGGGACGGCGTCGAGGCGCTGTGGATCCTCGGCCGGGAGCGGGCGCGCCGGAACCTGCCGACCGGCGGCTGAGACCGACCGGGCGTGCGCCTCATGCCCTCTCGTTGACCAGCAGCACCTTGCCGATGTGATCGCTGGACTCGACGATCCGGTGTGCCGCGGCGGCCTCCGGCAGCGGAAGCCGGCGGTCCACCACGGGGCGGACCGCCCCGGATTCGATCAGCGGCCACACCTGCTCGAGCACGCCGCGGACGATGTCCGCCTTCTCCGCTACCGGGCGCGATCGCAGCGCCGTCGCGGCGACCATCGCCCGCTTGGCCAACAGCGCGCCCAGGTCGAGTTCGGCGCGGCGGCCGCCCTGTAGGCCGATGACCACCAGCCGGCCCCCGGTCGCCAGCGCCGCGACGTTCCGTTCGAGGTACGCAGCGCCCATGATGTCGACGATCACGTCGACCCCCCGGCCGTCGGTCAGCCGCCGGACCTCCTCGGCGAAGTCGGTGCTCGTGTAGTCGATCAGGTGGGCCGCGCCCAGGGCCCGCAGCCGCTCGTGCTTGGCTGAGCGGGCCGTCGCGATGACGGTGGCGCCCAGGGCGGCGCCGAGTTGGATGGCGAACGTGCCGATGCCGCTGCCGCCGCCGTGCACGAGCAGCGTCTCGCCCATCCCCAGATGGGCCAGTTGCACCATGTTCGACCAGACCGTGCACGCCACCTCGGGCAGCGCCGCGGCGTCGGTCAGATCCACCCGGGCCGGCACCGGCAGCACCTGCCCGGCCGGTACGGCCACCCGCTCGGCGTACCCGCCGCCGGCGAGCAGCGCGCAGACCTCGTCACCCACCCGCCATCCGGTGATCCCCGGGCCGATTTCGCTGATCACGCCGGAACATTCCAGTCCCGGGTACGGCGGCGCGCCGGGCGGCGGCGGGTACTGCCCCTGCCGCTGGAGCAGGTCGGCGCGGTTCACCGCGGTGGCCCGGACGTCGATCACCACGTCGTCCGGACCGGGCCGTGGATCCGACACCTCGCGCCACACCAGCGCGTCTGGTCCGCCAGGTTCGGAAATGGTGATCGCGTGCATGAAACCGTTCTACCGCACGGGCCGGACGCGGGCCGGGGACGTGCACCGGTTCATGGCACACTGGGCTCGGTCGCGGTCGGTGGCTCGCGGCTCGGGAGGGTTCGCCTAGTGGCCGATGGCGCTGGTCTTGAAAACCGGTAAGGGGAGTGATCCTCTTCGTGGGTTCGAATCCCACACCCTCCGCGGTCGGTCCTTCCACGAGCTGGTGCGCGCGGTACGCGGCATCGGGGTATGAAGGGCGCAGAAAGCTCGCGCTCAGCGGAAGGAAGATCCTCGATGACTCTGGAACGTCCGATCGCTCCCGACCCGTACGAACTCCTGCCGACGGTCCCGTCGTTCACGCTGGTCAGCGACGACGTGGCGAACGGCGAGCCGATGCACCCCGACTTCGCCCACGACAGCGTCGGCGGCCGCAACATCTCGCCGCACCTGGCCTGGTCGGGCTTTCCCGCTGAAACCCGCGGCTTCGTGGTCACCTGCTTCGACCCCGACGCGCCTACCGGCAGCGGCTTCTGGCACTGGGTGCTGGTCAACGTACCGGACTCGGTGACCGAGTTGCCCCGCGGTGTCGGCGGTGCCGGTGGTGCCGGCGGCGCCATCCCGGAGGGTACGTTCAGCGTCCGCAACGACTACGGCGAGCACGGGTACGGCGGAGCCGCCCCGCCGCCCGGCGACCGGCCGCACCGCTATCTCTTCGCCGTGCACGCGCTGGATGTGGACCGGCTCGACGTCACTGCGGATGCCACACCGGCGTACGTCGGGTTCAACCTCGCGTTCCACACCCTGGCCCGAGCGGTGATCCGGCCGACCTTCCAGGTCAAGGAGTAGCCCGGGACGGCTCCGCAGCACCACCAAGATCGCGCTCTTTCATGGAAGGAGTGGCCTCGCCGGCCGCGGAGGCCACTCCTTCCATGAAAGAGCGCGATGTTCGCGTAGGCGGGGGCCGTAGAGCCGGCCGAGCGGGTCCCGGCGGAGCAGGTTGCGTGATGTCGGTGGATCCACGCCATCGCCATCGGACGGCTCGACTACCGTCCGAGATGCTATGACTACTCAGGGTTCTGAGACCACCGATCTGCCACCCGAGTCCCCTGCCGCGCGAGCCGGCACTCCGTCCGGGAAGACCACTGCGATGACCGGTCCCGCGAGCGCGCCCACCGGATCTGCCCGGCCCCGCTGGCCCCGCTGGCCCCGGTGGCTCGACCGACGCGACCTGGCGGCGGTGCTCAGCTTCGTCGCACTGGCCTTCTGGGTGACCATCCGGCTGTGGGGCAACCCGTCGCACGGGCTCGCCGACAACGAGATGGACCAGGCGTTCTTCGAATGGATGCTGGCTCACGGCGCCCGCGTGGTGACCGACCTCGCCTATCCGTTCGTCTCGTACCAGATGAACGTGCCGGACGGTGTGAACATGATGGCCAACACCTCCGTGCTGGCCGTCTCCATCCCGCTGACGCCGGTAACCCTCCTCTTCGGGCCGCACGTCGCCTTCAACGTCTTTCTCACCGGGGCCCTGATCGCCACGCCCACGGCGTGGTACTTCATCCTGTCCCGACACGTCGTCTCGTCCCGCGCCGCAGCGTGGGTCGGCGCCGTCTTCTCCGGGTTCGCGCCCAGCATGATCTCGCATGCCAACGGGCACCCGAACATCGTCTCGCAGTTCGTCGTACCGTTGATCATCTGGCGTACGCTCGCGCTGCGTCAGCCTGGCCGCTGGTTGCGCAACGGCGTGGTGCTCGCCCTGCTGATCGTGTGGCAGGCGTTCATCAACCTCGAGATCCTGATGATGACGGCGATCGGCCTGGCCATCTTCCTGGCCGTGGTGGTGCTCGCCCGCCGGGAATACCGGCAGCACATCCGGTCGTTCCTGGCCGGGCTCGCGGTGGCGGCGGTGATCTCGTTCGGCCTGCTGGCCTACCCGCTGTACGTGCAGTTCTTCGGCCCACAGGCCTACCACGGGCTGCCGCCCTACATCCGCCGCTACGGCGCCGACCTCGGCTCGTTCATCGCCTTCTCCCGCGAATCCGTCGCAGGCAGTAAACGCACCGCGCAGGGCCTGGCGCAGAACCCCACCGAGGAGAACGCCTTCTTCGGCTGGCCGCTCGCCATCCTGGTGGCGGCGCTGGTGCTGTGGCTGCGCCGGTCCATCGTGGCCGTCGGGCTGGCGGTGGTCGGCGTGGTCTTCGGGCTGCTGTCGCTCGGTCCGCAGCTGACCTTCAACGGCCGCAAGCTGGACGTGCCGTCGCCGTGGCGACTCGTGGTCGACGTACCGGTGCTCAACTCCGCCGTGCCGACCCGCTGGGCGCTGGCGATCGCCCCGGTCGTGGGGCTGCTGCTCGCTCTCGGGTACGACCGGGCGGACCGGATCGCCCGCCGACATCCGCCGGATGCCCGGCAGATCCGATTCGCCACCGCCACCGTGCTGGCGATGGCGCTGTTGCCGATCGCCCCCACCACGCTGCCCACGCATGAGCTGGACCCGACCCCGGCGTTCATCAGCTCCGGCGCGTGGCGGGAGTACGCCGCTGGTGGCCGGACCGTGGTGACGCTACCGCTGCCCGACGGCCAGTATCCCGACCCGATCCGCTGGTCCGCGCAGACCGGTCACGACATGGCCATTCCGCGCGGGTACTTCCTCGCGCCGAAGAACGATCCGCGGCGCCCGTACGACCGCACCGCCCTCTTCTCCGCCCGGATCCGGCCGACCAGCCAGTTCTTCGACAACATCCGCCGGAGCGGCAAGGTCCCGATGGTCACCGACAAGCGGCGGAAGGACGCCATCACGGATCTGCGTTACTGGCGGGCCGGCGTTGTGATCGTCGCCCCGCAGAAGAACGCCCGGGCGCTGGTGCGCGGGATGACCGAGCTCACCGGCAGAAAGCCGATGGTGATCGGCGGGGTGTGGGTCTGGGACGTACGCAAGCTGGTCCCGCTGACGTCCGCGAGGCATGCTCCTCGGTGAGCCGGATGGCGCTGCGTGGCCTCAGGGCTTGCGGATGCAGCAGCCGGTGCAGATCTTGGGGCGCGGCAGGGTGAAGGCCAGGCAGCAGGTCTTGCGCTGCACCGTCAGCTCGCCGGACGGGCCGCGCTCCAACTCGATCAGGTCGTCGATGCCCAGCGCCCGCAGCAGCGTGCCGATGGTCTCGACGGACGAGCCGGGCACCGCGTCGGCGGCCCGCAGAATGCCGTACGCCACCCCCGAGGCGACCGAGCCCATCAGGGTCCGACCGCCGATCCGCGCCTGCCGGTGGATGGCGTCCAGCATCGGGGTCAGGTGGCCGTCGAGCAGGGAGGCGCGCAGCGCACCGAGCAATTCGGTCTCGTCGGCGACCACCCGTACCTCGGGTACGCCGGCGGCGGCCAGCGGATCGCTCGGCAGCACGGCCACCGACGTCGAGCGGCGCAGCCCCACGGTCATCAGCGGGCGGTGGTCGTCGAGCCGGACCAGCACGTCCGAGGCGTAGAGCAGCGGCACCCGGCGCGCCGAGGCCCACCCCAGCACCACGGGCAGGGCCAGCCAGTAGGTGTACGCCTTCCAGGCCAGGGCAGCACCGGCGTGCGGCGATGCCTGCCAGCGGTGCTGCGCCGCGGCAAGCAGCGCCGGAATGCGGGTGCCGTCGGCAAGCTCGGACGCGGAAACCCAGCCCGCCTCGTCGGTAACCAGTAGCCCGGCCGTGAGGCCCGGCAGGTCGTCGGTGCCGAACATGGCGTGCAGGGTGGCGGTCACCGGCGCGAGCGGTGCCGCGACGGGCGCGGCGTGATCGACGACCGCCGTCATGGCCGGCCACCGACCGAGCCGACGGCGCGCGGGCAGCCGCTTCGTCGTACGGTCACTGCTGCACCTCACTCGCGTCGGGCGTCACACGCTCGCTCACCGTAGCTCACTAAGGCAAGCCTAACCAATCCGACGGGTTCCCCTTTACCGCGCCCGGCCATCGAGTGGCAGGTACCCGGCGTCCGGCGCGCTAACCCGCCGCCCCTCGCGTCGCAGTCCCCGGCGGCTGCGGCACAGTAGTCCGGTGACCGTCGAGCTCGCGCCCGCCACCGACCGCCGGACCATCGGCACCGAGGTGCTGCTGGTTCTCGGCGTGTCGCTCGGGCAGTCCGCCCTCTACGCCCTGGTGGCGTTGATCGCCCGGCTGACCGCCGAACGGCCGCTCTCCGAGCAGACCGCCACGCTCAACGCATCGCTGTCCGCCCGGCCGTGGCTCGACCTGACGTACCAGCTGCTCAACGTCCTCTTCGCGCTGGTGCCGGTGCTGCTGGCCGTACACCTGCTCAACCGTGAGCGCGGCGACGCGCGAGGGGCGCTGGGCCTGGACCTCAAACGGCCCGGTCGCGATCTCGCCTGGGGTGCACTGTTGGCCGCGGCGATCGGCCTGCCGGGCCTGGGTCTCTTCTGGGTGGCGGCCCAGCTCGGCGTGAACGCCAGTCTCGTGCCGGCTGCGCTGCCGAAGATCTGGTGGGCGGTGCCGGTGCTGATCCTGGCCGCGGTGCAGAACGCGGTCCTGGAGGAGGTCGTGGTCGTCGGTTACCTGCTGACCCGGCTGCGGGACCTCGGTTGGCGGGTGGGCGCAGCGGTCGCGGCGAGCGCGGTGCTGCGCGGCGGCTATCACCTCTATCAGGGTCTCGGGGCATTTGTCGGCAATGCCGTCATGGGGGTTATTCTCGCCCTGTTCTTCCTGCGGACCCGCCGCGTGCTCCCGCTCGTCGTCGCCCACACGCTGCTCGACGTGGTGGCTTTCGTGGGCTACGCGGTGCTGCCCCGCTCCTGGTTCAGCTGGCTGTAGGCGCCGTTACCCGGTCTTGGCCCCGTCGGTTGGCCGCCGGCCCCGGTCG
>DASVMV010000110.1:0-5268 GCA_036384155.1 Micromonosporaceae bacterium | reverse complement strand
GTCCGTACCCGGCTGGTACGTCGACGTGGCGACCAACTCGCTGGTGGTCCTCGCCCGCGGCGACGCGTCGGCCGCCCGGGCGTTCGTCGGCGCCAGCGGGGCCGACGCCACCGCGGTCCGCATCATCAACACCGCGGAGACCCCCGTCCCGCTGTACGACGTGCGCGGCGGCGACGCCTTCTACATCGGCGGCGGTCGGTGCTCGATCGGCTTCTCGGTCACCGGCGGGTTCGTCACCGCCGGGCACTGCGGCACCACCGGCAGCACGACCACCGGATACAACCAGGTCGCGCAGGGCACCTTCCAGGGCTCGTCCTTCCCCGGCAACGACTACGCCTGGGTGGCCGTCAACTCGAACTGGACGCCCCAGCCGTGGGTGAACAACTACTCCGGCGGCAACGTGACGGTCGCCGGCTCGGCGGAGGCGGCGGTCGGCGCGTCCATCTGCCGGTCCGGCTCCACCACCGGGTGGCACTGCGGCAGCATCCAGGCCAAAAACTCCACCGTCAACTACGCGCAGGGCACGGTGTACGGCCTGACCCGCACCAACGTCTGCGCCGAACCCGGCGATTCCGGCGGCTCCTGGCTGTCCGGCCAGCAGGCGCAGGGCGTCACCTCCGGCGGGTCAGGCAACTGCACCACCGGCGGCACGACGTACTTCCAGCCGGTCAACGAGATCCTGTCCGCGTACGGCCTGACGCTGCGCACCTCCGGCAGCCCGCCGCCACCGCCGCCGACCGGCTGCTCGGGTTACGAGTTCACCTACAGCGGCTCGATCACCGGTGGCGCCAGCCAGTACCACCCCAATGGCAGCTACTACTACTCGTCGGTCTCCGGCAGCCACCGCGGCTGCCTCGACGGACCGACGGGCGTCGACTTCGACCTGTACCTGCAGAAGTGGAACGGGTCCTACTGGGTCGACGTGGCCAGCGGCACGACCGCCAACCCCGACGAGACTGTCTCCTACAGCGGCACCGCTGGCTACTACCGGTGGGAGGTGTACGCCTACAGCGGCTCGGGCAGCTACACCGTCGCCTTCAGCAATCCCTGATGTTCGCGCGTCGGGTGCGAAGCCGACCTGGGCGGGTACCGGAGGGTCATGACCCAGCAGACCCCACCCGACGCAGCCGACCGGCAACGGGCCCAGCGGGCGGCCGCCGCGCACACCGCCGCGTCGGCCGACCTGGAGGAGTTCCTGCAGCGGGTGCCGGAGGTCCCCGACCCCGCCGACATCGCCGAGTACGCCGCACTTCTCGCCCGCGAGCAGGCGATCCGGGCCGAACGCGACGAGGCGGTCAACGCGATCGGACTGGCGGCGCCCAGCGTCGAGCCGGAGTGACGGCTACCGCTCCTTGAGCGGATCGTGCCCAAGGTCCATGAGATTGTGCCGCCAGTCGTCGTCGGTGGCGCCGACGGCCGGACGGGCCGCCAGCAGGTCCTCGATCTGCTCGATCGTCTCTTGCATGACCTCGACGTCGCCGCCGGTCAGGTCGACCTTGCGTTTTCCGAGCACCCCGAGGATCCGCTTGCCCGGTTGCGGCAGCGCCCGGTCGGCAGGCTGGACGAACGCCGCCTCGCCGGACGCGCGGGTCAACAGCCAGTTGCGCAGCTGGTCGGAGGTCAGGTTGACATAGGCGTGGAACCGGTCCCAGATCTCGTTCATCTCGGGGTCGGTGCGCTCCGGGATGGGCATGTGTCAGGTCCTCCATCGAGCCGACGTCGAGCCGGGTTCAGTCGGTGTCCCTGATGTACTCGGCGATTCGCCGACCGTGCGGGTGGTGCCGGCCCCGCCGTTTCCGCGCCAGCTCCGACGCGCCCAGCCCGTCGTCCACGGCCGGATCCGGCGGTGCCGCCCGCCGGATCTCCGACATGTTGGCGTACGTCTCCCACGGCAGCCCGCGCAGCAGCCGCTGCACCGGCTCGGGTGCGCCGCGCTGCCGTGCGTGTTCGACGATGTCGTCCTTGGTCGCCGGGAAGTCCAGGTTGTTCAACGCCTCGGCGACGTCCGCCCAGCGCGCTTCGATCATTGGATCGCTGCCTCCTTCGCTCGATCCCCAGCCGCCGGCTGGCCGTCGCCGGTCAGTCCGGTGGCTCGGTGGCACCCGCTCGCGGCTCGTCGGTCAGCTCCGGCCCGGCTTGCACGTCGCTGCCGTGCATTTCGACAATCGGACGTCCGGCGGGCCGGCCACCCTCGTCCTCGTCGGCCGGCGCCCGCCCGGGCCGGTCGGGTCGTCCGCCACCGTCGCGTTGTCTGCCGTTGTCGGATGGCTCGCCGGAGTCGGATAGCTCGCCGGAGTCACCCGCCATCTGTCCGGTTCGGCCCACGCCGCCCCCTTATCGCCCCGCCGCGGCGGCGGCCGGTTGTGCTCCCGCAGAACGCGCCTCGCCGAAGACGTCGAACACCAGCTTCCCGTCCCGAACGTCCACCCGGATTCGCTGGCCTGGGCCCAACCGGTCCTCGAGCAGCATCCGGGAGAGCTGGTTGTCGACATCACGTTGGATGGTGCGGCGCAGCGGACGGGCGCCAAACTGCGGCTGGTAACCGTGCTCGGCGAGCCAGTCGATGGCGGCCGGCGTGAACTCAACCGAAATGTTCTGGGCGTGCAACCGCCGCCGGGTTTCCTCGAGCAGCAGCTCGGTGATCTGTCGTAGTTGCTCGGTCTCCAGCCGGCGGAAGATGATCACCTCGTCGATCCGGTTGAGGAACTCGGGCCGGAACTGCTCCTGCAGCCGTCGCATCAACCGCTCCCGCAGGTCCTCGTACTCGCCGCGGTCAGCGCCCTCGTTGCCGAACCCGACCGCCCGCTGGCTTCCCGTGATCAGCTCAGAACCGAGGTTGCTCGTCATGATCAGAACCACGTTCCGGAAGTTCACCGTGCGGCCCTGGCTGTCGGTCAGGCGGCCGTCGTCGAGCACCTGGAGCAGGATGTTGAAGATGTCCGGATGCGCCTTCTCGATCTCGTCGAGGAGCACCACCGCGTACGGCCGGCGGCGGACGGCCTCGGTGAGCTGGCCGGCCTCCTCGTACCCGACGTAACCGGGAGGCGCGCCCACCAATCGGCTGACCGTATGCCGCTCCTGGAACTCGCTCATGTCCAGCCGCACCATCCGGTCCTCGTCACCGAAGAGCGCCTCGGCCAGCGTCCGGGCCAGCTCGGTCTTGCCCACTCCGGTCGGTCCCAGGAAGAGGAAGCTGCCCATCGGACGGTCCGGATCGGCCAGGCCGGTGCGGGAGCGGCGCACCGCCTCCGCCACCGCCCTGACCGCCTCGTTCTGCCCGATGACCCGTTCGTGCAGGTGGCTCTCCAGCCGAAGCAGCCGGTCGCGCTCCTCCTCGGTGAGCTGGCTGACCGGGATGCCGGTGGCGCGCGAGACCACCTCGGCGATGTCCTCCGGTCCGACCCTCGGCACCTGCGGATGCCCGTTGCCGTTGCCGCGCGCCTCCTCGACCCGCTGCTTCACCTCACCGAGCCGGTCGCGCAACGACGACGCCCGCTCGTACTGCTCGTCGGCCACCGCCTGGTCCTTGTCCCGCTGCAGATCCGCCAACTGCCGCTCGAGATCCCGTACGTCGGACGCAGGCGTGCGGGTGCGCCGGCGCACCCGCGCGCCCGCCTGGTCGATCAGATCGATCGCCTTGTCCGGCAGGAACCGGTCGGTGATGTACCGGTCGGACAGCTCCGCGGCCGCCACGAGCGCCTCGTCGGCGAACCGCACCTGGTGGTGCGCCTCGTACCGGTCGCGCAGGCCACGCAGGATCGCGACCGTGTCGTCCACCGACGGCTCCGGCACCAGCACCGGCTGGAACCGGCGGGCCAACGCGGCGTCCTTTTCGATGTTGCGCCGGTACTCGTCCAGCGTCGTCGCCCCGACCACCCGCAGCTCACCCCGAGCCAAGGCGGGCTTGAGCATGTTGCTCGCGTCCATCCCGCCCTCGCTTCCGGCGCCACCCGCGCCCACGAGGGTGTGCAGTTCATCGAGGAAGATGATCAGCTCGTCGCCATGCGACCGGATCTCGTCGATGACCTTCTTCAGCCGCTCCTCGAAGTCTCCGCGATACCGGGTACCGGCCACCAGACCCGCCAGGTCGAGCTGCACGACCCGCTTGCCGATGAGCGTCTCCGGTACATCACCGTCCACGATCCGCTCGGCGAGACCCTCGACGATCGCGGTCTTCCCCACGCCGGCCTCACCGATCAGCACCGGATTGTTCTTGGTCCGCCGGGACAGGATCTCCACCGCCTGCTCGATCTCCTGGGTCCGACCGATCACCGGATCGATCTGGTCGGCCCGGGCCAGATCGGTCAGGTCCTGGCCGTACTGGTCGAGGGTCGGCGTGCCGCGGTCCGGCCGGCCGGGCCCCGGTACGCCCCGCTCCACCCCGGCGGCCTGCAACGACTGCGGCTGAACCCGGCCGGCGGCGAGCATCCGGCCGGCCGGCGACTCGGGATTGAGCGGCAGGGCCATGAGGATGTGCTCCGGCCCGATGTAGGACGCGCCCATCGCCCGGGAGAGCTGATGTGCGTCCAGCAGGGCGCGCTTCGCGGCCGGGGTCAACGAGAGGTTCGACGGCAGCTGACCCCTCGCCTGGGGCGGCTCCTCGGCGGGGCCGCCCAGGGCGTTGAGCAGCGCATCCGGATCCGCGCCGGCGCGCCGTACCAGGTCACGCAGCGCCTCGCGCCGCAGCGCCGCCCACAACAGGTGGTCGGTGTCGAGATCGTTGCTTCCCGACGCGGCCGCCCGGCGGGCCGCATCCATCAGCAGCTCACGCGCGTCCGCGCTCATCAACCGGGTGATGTCCACCCGGTGTGGCCGGCGGCCCTCGCCCCGGCCGAAGTACCGCGCCAGGAACTCGTCCCACGGGTCCGGGCCGAAACCGCCGAAGTCCTGGCTCATGTTCGTCCCCTTCCCTTACCCGGCGCAGCCGCAGCGTCGCGGTGAGCTACCCGGCGCGGGTCCCGACAAACGTCCCGGCTCGGCGGCTGCCGGCTTCGTGCCGGTCGGGCGAAGTCGGGCCCCGGAGGCCCGCGGGCGGGGTCGGCCGGGTGGCAAGCTGGCAACGTGACGGGGGGAACCCTCTTGGCCGTTGACGCCGCGAACGTGATCGGGGCCCGGCCTGACGGGTGGTGGCGCGACCGGCCAGCGGCCGCCCGGCGGCTGCGGGACCGCCTGGACGGCGTTGCGGCGGCCAACTTCGCGGGCCTGCCGCCGCCGGTCGACACCGTGCTGGTCGTCGAAGGCGCGGCGCGGCATGTCCCCGCCACGGAC
>DASVMV010000109.1:0-2860 GCA_036384155.1 Micromonosporaceae bacterium | reverse complement strand
GTCTCCCGCGGCGGCCGCCCGGACCTCGCCGGTGCGGCGCTCCCGGCGGTACGGGCCGCGACCCTGCTCCTGGTCGGCGGGCGGGACGAACAGGTACTCGAACTCAACGAGGAGGCCCGCCGCCGCATGACGGCGACGACCGACCTGAAGGTCATACCGGGTGCAACCCACCTCTTCGAGGAGCCGGGTGCGCTGGAGCAGGTGGCAGAGGAGGCGGCGGCCTGGTTCGAGCGGCATCTGGGCGGGTGACCGCCGCCGACCCGGTTACCCGGGCGCGGCTCGCCGGTGCGCGGAGACGGTCGCGATCATCCGGTAGAACACGGCGGTGATGGGCACGGCGACGAACGCCCCGGCGACGCCGCCGAAGAGCGTTCCGGCAGTCACCGCGACCAGGACGACCACGGGGTGCAGGCGGACCTGACGCTTCATGATCAGCGGTTCGAGCAGGTTCCCCTCGAGCTGCTGCACCGCGATCACGGCAGCGGCGGTGAGCAGGGCGGTCGTCGGACCGTTGGCGGCCAGCGCGACCAGGACCGCGACGGTGCCGGCAACCGTGGCGCCGATGATCGGCACGAACGCACCCAGGAAGGTGATCAGGGCCAACGGGAAGGCGAGCGGTACGTCCAGCAGGACCAGTGCCAGCCCGATCCCGATCGCGTCGATCGCGGCGATCACGACGGTGCCGCGGCTGTAGCTGGCGAGCGTCCGCCAGCCGACGCGGCCGGCGTCGACCAGGGCCGGCCGCGCCTTGTCCGACGAGCGGGTCAGGCACCAGCGCCACATCGAGCGGCCGTCCTTGAGCAGGAAGAACAGCAGGACGACGATGAGCAGCACCGTGCCGGCGACCTCCAGGACGGAACTGGCGGCGGCCACCGGATCGAAGCTCGACCCCCGCAGCCCCTTCATCGCCTGTTCGGTCCACCGGTCGAGCTGATGTGGGCTGATCGGCAGCGTAGACGTGGCAAAGTCACGAGTCCGGTCCAGGCCCTGACCGAGCTGTTTGGACAGATCGCCGAACTGGCTGGCGGTCAGGCTCCAGACCAGCGCGGCGGTGGCGGCGAGCGAACCGAGCAGCAGGACCACCGTGGCGAGAGCCGCCAGGGTGGCCGGGAACCGTAGCCGCCGCAACGCCAGCACCACCGGATCGAGCAGCGCCGCGAGAAATAGCGTGACAGCGAGCGCGATGGCCAGCGGCGCCAGCCGTACGGCGAGCTGGCCGAGCAGGTAGAGGCCACCGGCGACCACCAGCAGGCAGGCGCTCCAGACCACGGCCCAGCGGACGACCCAGGGAAGCTGCTCCCACGTCGCACGCAGCCGGTCCCGGCCGGTGCCCGGACGTTCCGCCGTATCGTCGGCGATGACAGTGGTCACGGGTCTCTCCTTCTTTCTGCGGGGTCGACGCATCACGGCAAATGCCCCATGGCCGTGCCGGCGACACGTGCCGCCGTCGCGTACCGGCTCACGGACTGTCGGGTGCTTGGCAGCGCTCAGCGCGGCGGTGGGTCACCGTTGCGGTATAGGCACCCCGACCACGGCATACGGGAGTGGTCATGTCCACGGAACAACTCGCCGGCTCGACCGAAACCGCCGCCCCGACCGAAGCCCCCTTACGCTTCTGCGCACTGCCCGTGGCGGCCGATCCGCCGTTGCCGCCCGGCCTCGGCTTCGACCGCAGCCGGGCGATCCTGCAGGGTCGCACGAAATGGGTCAACGGCACGATACTGCACTACTACTTCTTCGACCGGCCCACCGACGGGTCCACGATCCGGTTCGCCGACGGCACCACGAGGTTCATCAGCTGGGTCGGCGCCGCGCAACAGCAGGACGTCGTACGCAAGGCGTTCGCCGGATGGAAGGAACTCGGCCTCGGGCTGGAGTTCCGGGAGGTGGCCGACCGGTCGGAGGCAGAGGTGCGGGTCGGCTTCCTCACCGACTACGACGGGTCCTGGTCGTATGTGGGCCGGGACGTGCTCAAGGCCGGCGCCAACACCCGCACGATGAACTTCGGCTGGGACCTCACCGCGGACGACTACGGCATGACCACGGCGTTGCACGAGATCGGCCACACGATCGGGCTGCCGCATGAACACCAGAACCCGTTCGCCGGCATCATGTGGGACGAGGCCAAGGTGTACGAGTACTTCGCCGGCCCGCCCAACCACTGGGACCGCGACACCACCTTCCACAACGTGCTGCGCAAGCTCAACCAGTCGGAGGTCGTCGGCTCCACCTGGGATCCGGCGTCCATCATGGAGTATTCATTCCCGGCCGGCCTGATCGTCTCCCCGGAGCAGTACCGCGTGGGGTTGCGGCCGCCCGGCATCCTGTCGCCGGTCGACAAGCAGTACGTCCAAGCGTGGTACCCGTCGCTGGAGCCGGCCGGACCGACGTCACTGGCGCCGTTCGAGTCCCGGGCGCTCGATCTCTCGCCCGGCGAACAGTCCGACTTCCTGCTCGAGCCCCCAGGGACCCGGGAGTACCGGATCGGAACCTTCGGCGCCAGCGACGCCGTGATCGTGCTCTTCGAGGACGTCGACGGCGATCTGCGATATCTGAACGGCGACGACGACAGCGGGCAGGACCGCAACGCGGAGCTGCGGATCAAACTGCTGCAGGGGCGCCGGTACGTCCTTCGGGTGCGGCTCTACTACGCGTGGGAGTCCGGCCGTACGGCGGTCATGTACTGGTAGGCCGTCGGCCGGTCACGCCCGCCGGGGATGTCTCCTAGGCTCGGCGCCGTGCCCGAAAGCGCGTTAGCGGCGGTCCCGCGGTCTGCGGGTTCGTGCCGGGGTTGGCTGGCTCCTACACTCGCCGAGGTGCGTGTCGCTGTGGGAGGTGCCCTCATCGCCGCCCTTCTGTC
>DASVMV010000108.1:0-2645 GCA_036384155.1 Micromonosporaceae bacterium | reverse complement strand
GAGCGCTTCGTGACGGCGCAGGAGAACACGTACGGGAGGGCGCGGGACGAGCTGCGCGCCGGGCGCAAGTCTGGGCATTGGATGTGGTACGTCTTCCCGCAGATCGAAGGGCTCGGCCACAGTCGGACGGCCCGTGAGTTCGCGATCTCCTCGCTGGACGAAGCCAGGGCCTACCTCGCGCACCCCGTGCTCGGCCCACGTCTGATGGAGTGCGCGGAACTGGTGCGGGCGATCGACGACAAGACGCCCGAGCAGATCTTTGGCTATCCCGACAACCTGAAGCTGCGGTCCTCTGTGACGCTGTTCGACCGGGCCGCGCCCGACCAGACCGTGTTCCACGACGTGCTGCAGGTGCATTTCGACGGGGAGCCCGACCCGCTGACGCTGGCCCGGCTGGCCGGACACTAGCCGGCTTGCCCGCCCGCGGGAAACGAGCCGCGGGCGGTTTCGGAGCGATATGCCGTGTCCCCCCGGCCTGCTACAAGGTCAGGCTTACAACGTGCGTGATTGCCGCGGCGCCGGCGAGGCTGATCCGAGTGCCGGACGGTCCGGGCTGTGCGGTGGCGGTGATCGTGGACGGGCTGCCGAGGCTGTCGCCCATGTCGACCGTTAGGTCGACCGCGCCCCGGCCGGCCAGGCGGGCGGCGAGGCAGGCCACGCTGTTGGCGTTGGCGATGTCTTCCGGCACGCCGATCGACGGGGCGAACATGCGGGCCGCGACGCCTCCCTCCGGCGTCGGCGCGGTGTAGACGTAGCAGCCCAGGAATCCGAACCGGTCGCAGGTAGCGCGCAGCCGGTCGAAATCCGGGGCGAGAGCGACCAGTGCGCTGCGCGTGGACACCGGCACGAGCAGCCGCTCCCGCCCCACGGACGCGACGCAGGTACCGGGAGCGAGCGTTGCCGGCGTGAGCCCCAGAGCGGGCGCGACGGCGTCGCGTTCGCTCACTGTGGCCTCGCGCAGCTCGACTGGTCCCGGGTCGAAGGCCGCCGTCCGCTGCGCTGTTTTCCGTTCCGACCAGCCGGCGAAGACGCGCCCCGGGGTCCGGACCGTGGCCTGGTACCTATCAGCCCCGGCGCGCTCGGCCAGGGCGGCGAGGGCGGCGACCGTTCCGTGGCCGCACGCGGGCAGTTCGCCTGCAGCGGTGAAGAAGCGCAACGAGACCAAGGGACGCTCCCGTGCGGCTTCCCCAACCGCGTCCACCGAGACGAAGACCGCGTGCGAGGTCCCCATCAGGACCGGAACCCTGCGGCGCTCGCTGTCGCTCAGCGCCGCTTCGTCCAGGACGGCAGTCGGACTGCCGCCGCGTCCGTTGCGCAGGCACGCGTTCACGATCGTGACGGAAAGGGGTCCGCTATCCATCAGGGGTTCACAAGGTCATCGGCGGGGAACACGGGACGAGACTATCGGGCCAGACTTCGGCGCCGCCTGTGGAGCAGGTCTCGGGCAGCGAGTTGGCGGTGAGACCGCTGCCGGCCTTAGATCCTGCCGATGGCTCAAGCGCAGCCTCAGTGCTCGTTACCGGGGGCAACGGCAGGGGTGCTCGCGGTTCATGCGGTCGCGGTGCCGACCTGGGAAGCGGCGGGCAGCATGTCCAGGAGTAGGGCGGCGGTCCAGGTGAAGCCGGTGCCGCCGAGGCCGTCGCCGCTGGTGGGGTGGAAGTATTCGCGTAGGCCGGCCGTGGCGACCAGGCTGGCCATGTCACCCGCGAGTCTGTCGGCGAGGTCCTGTCGGCCCGCGGTCTGCAGGCCTTGCCAGAGGAGCCAGTTGGTGCTCGCCCAGGTGGGTCCACGCCAGTAGCGGTGTGGGTCGAGGTCGGGTGCGGTGAGGTCGTAGCTGGGCACCCCGCGGGTCTCTCCGCCGAGATCGAAGGCCGGCCCGGTAAGCGTCGTCACGAGTGCCTCGGCAACGGCCGGGTCCAGGTCGGGCATCAGCAGCGGCGCCACTCCGCCGACCGTGCGGGGGTCCTGGGGTGTGCCGGTGAGGGCGTCGATCGGGGTGAAGTGGCCGGCGGTTGGCGACCAGAGATGTTCCTGCATCAGGTGGCTGATTTCGCCGGCCCGGTCGAGGTGTGGCCGTGGGTCGGCGTCGATGGTTGCGGCGATGACCGCTAGGGCATGTTCGGACCAGGCGAGCACGGCGTTGGTGAGCGGGTCTATCACGCAGAAGCGCAGGGTGTGCGGCGCCTCCTGGCATTTGCCGTCGCGGTAGTCGCGGGCCAGCAGGGCGTAGCGTGCATAGTCTTCGTGGGTGGGCCGGTGCGTGGACCCGGCGTGCTTCAGGTCGCGCCGTTGGCGGGCGACTTCGGCCACGTCCCGCGCGGGCACGGCCCGCAAGGGTGCGTCCCAGGCCGGGCTGTTGTCCAGGCCGGATTCCCACGGGTGCACGATGGCGATCAGGCCGAACGGCGGCACTCGGCGCCGGGTCCAAAGGTAGTGGTGCCAGCGCAACAACCGGGGGTAGAGCCGGCGCAGCGCGGCGGTCGATTCTGGCCCCGGGGCCCGGCGGGCGACAGCGAGTGCGGCGCCCGCGTGGACCGGTGGCTGCACGAGTCCGCTGGTCATGACGCCACGGGGCGGCCCGTGCGTGGGCAGCGGCCGCCAGAACCGGGGGCCGGGGAAGTAGGCGTCGGCCGGCACGGCCAGGT
>DASVMV010000107.1:0-5416 GCA_036384155.1 Micromonosporaceae bacterium | reverse complement strand
GTAAGCCAGGCCTTGAACGCGGCCTTGGAGCGGCCCGGGATCATGTCCAGCAGCCTCGCTGGACCCGTACCGGCGCGCACCGGCGTGAGGTCGATGATCACGGTGACGTACTTGTCCCCGCGGCGGGTTTGGCGCCACACGTGCTCATCGACCCCGATGACCTTCACACCGTTCAACCGGCCGCCGCCGGGCACATCGACGCAGCGCTGGACTTGCCGGAAGAGCAGGTTGAGGACGATGATCGCTGACACGGTTGCTGTCACGGTTGCTGTCAACCAGCCCAAGACGAGTGAAGGGCGCTCACCGGATCCGGTAAACGCCCTGCTCAGGTGTGGTGCGCCGCCAGGGACTCGAACCCCGAACCCGCGGATTAAGAGTCCGCTGCTCTGCCAGTTGAGCTAGCGGCGCTCGCTGACAACGGCAGAAACCTTAACACGGCCCGGCGAGCACCTTCCAACCAGATCACCGACCTCGCCCGTCCCCGTGTGGCAGACCCCAACGCCGGCCGGATTTGTGGCACCCTCCCTGTCGGTCGGGGTGTGTCGCAGGCGTTACCGGACATCCCGAACGTCCGGTTCTGAGCAGACGGGGTGGGTATGAGCAGGCTCACGCATGCCTGGACGCTGGTGGCGGTCGGACTCGCCACGGTGTCGCTGGTCGCCGGCTCCGCCGCGGCCGGGCCGCGCCTCGTGGCCGACACGGCGACCGGCGCCAAGCCCAGCCGGACACCCGGATCCGGGGCGGCGACCGGCGCGCGCCCGGTGACGGTGGTCGTCACCCCGGTCAACGGGTCCCGCCGCCAGCCGGTGAGCACCGAAATCGGGCTGTCCGTCGCCGGCGGCGTCCCCCAGGTCACCCTCGCTCCGGCGAACGGCCGGCCGGTAGGTGGTGCCCTGCGCGACGACGGCACCTCCTGGGTACCGGCCCGGCCGCTGGCGTACGCCACCCGGTATACCGCCACGGTCACCGTCCGGGGCGCGACCGGCCGGACGACGACCGCGACCACCACGTTCACGACCATGGCCAGGCCGAGGTCCACCGGCGGGTCCGGCCTCTATCTTTTCGACGGCCGCACGTACGGCGTGGCCATGCCGGTGGTCGCCGAGTTCAGCCCGGGCATCCCAGCCAAGAACCGGGCGGCCGTGCAGCGCCGCATGTTCGTTCGCACCGACCCGCCGCAGCCCGGGGTGTGGCACTGGCTGCCCAACGGCACCCAGGCCTACTACCGAGCGCCGCGGTACTGGAAACCGGGCACAAGCGTGTCCGTACGACTTGCCCTGGAAGGCCTCCCGGTGGGCAAAGGCCGGTACGGGGACCGCGACCGCACCGCCACGGCCCGGATCGGCGGGGCGTTCGAGATGAGGGTCGACAACGCCACAAAGGTCATGACGGTGTACGAGAACGGGACGCGTACCCGCACCATGCCGGTCAGCCTCGGCAAGCGGAGTACGCCGTCGTCCAGCGGCACGCTCGTCGTAATGGACAAGCTGGAGCGAACCATCTTCGACACCCGCAACGACCCCGATCCGGCCGACCGCTACGTCATCGAGATCGCCTACGCCCAGCGCATGACCTGGGGCGGCGAATACATCCACGCCGCGCCCTGGTCGGTCGACGCCCAGGGACGACGCAACGTCTCCCACGGCTGCGTCAACCTCTCCACCGCGAACGCGCAGTGGCTCTTCGCCCGAACCAAGATCGGCGACCCGATCACCATCACCGGCACCGAGCGCCGGATCACCCCGGGCAACGGGTGGACCGCATGGAGCCTGACCTGGGCGGAGTTCGCCGCGGGTAGCGCCCTGCCCGTGCCGCCCGACCTGGGCTGACGGCGGCAGCGCCGGTTACGCGGCGGGCGTGGCTTGTGGCGCCGAGCTACCATCGACCATTCGCTCCGTCGTCCAGATCGCCAGCGGTTTCCCGCGCGAGGCAACCGGGAAGTGCTGGAAAACGTCTTCTGTGGCGACAGGTGTTCGGGGGACGAGGGGACGAACAGACATGGGGGCACTCCGTAACCGAGCGGCGGCGAGATCCGGCCGCCGCCGTACCGCCGTCCTGGCCGCGCTGACCGCGGTGCTGACGCTGGCGGCGGGCTGCACGGGCGGCGAATCGCCGGCATGGCACGGCGCGAAGCCCGCACCGGAGCCGAGCCCGAAGGCGTCGGCGAGGATCGTGAGCCCCGCCGCCGATGCCCACGACGTGCCCGCGTCCACGACGATCGGGTTCGAGACCACGAAGGCGATCAAGACCGCGATCGAACTCAAGGACGCCGACGGGGCGGCCGTCAAGGGCGCCCTCACCGCAGGCGGGAAGACCTGGTTGCCGGCCGGCCAGCTGGACTACGGCACCACCTACACGGCGGCGGTGACGGTCACCGGTGACGACGGCAAGACGTCGACGGCCACCAGCACGTTCACCGTCATGGACCGACCGGCCAACCAGGTGCGGATCAGCAGCTTCCTGGGCGACGGGCAGGTGGTGGGAGTCGGCATGCCGTTGATGGTCCGCTTCAGCCGGCCGATCCCGAAGGACTACCGGGACGACGTGCAGGCGCGGATGACCGTCCAGGCCAAGCCGGCCCAGGAGGGTGTCTGGCACTGGGTCAGCGGCACCGAGGTGCGCTACCGGCCGAAGGCGTACTGGAGGGCCAACACGTCGGTGTCGTACAAGCTGCAGACCGGGGGCCTGCCGATGGGCGACGGCTGGTACGGCCGGTCCGACCTTACGGTCGACGTCAAGATCGGGCCGTCGGTCGTCATGACCGTCGACAACCGGACCAAGAGCATGACCGTGACCCAGAACGGCAAGGTGGTGCGGAGGATCCCGGTAAGCCTGGGCAAGCCCACCACGCCCTCGTCAAGCGGCACGATGCTGGTGCTCGAGAAGTTCCGCAAGACCATGTTCGACACCCGTAACGACCCCAACCCGGCCGACCGCTATGTGATCCCCATCGAGTACGCCCAGCGCCTGACCTGGGGCGGCGAGTTCATTCACTCGGCGCCGTGGTCCGTCGGCGCACAAGGCCACACCAACGTGTCCCATGGCTGCGTCAACATGTCCCCCGCGAATGCGGCCTGGCTGTTCGGCCTCACCCGGATGGGCGATCCGGTGACGGTCAGGGGGACCGAGCGGCGGGTCCAGCTCGGCAACGGCTGGACCGACTGGAACATGAGCTGGGCCGACTACGTCAAGGGCAGTGCGATCCCCTACTCGAATTGACCGAACACGCCGGAGGCCCGGTCCGTGCGGACCGGGCCTCCGGCGGTGTCGATGTACATCGAGGGTGACTGATGGGATTTGAACCCACGACACCCGGGACCACAACCCGGTGCTCTGCCAACTGAGCTACAGCCACCACGACCAGCCACCCGGACGACTGAGCCCGGGTGGGGCGCCGACCAATGATAGCCACATCCGGCCGGCTGGCGTCGACCGGGTTACTGGCCGAGCCCGGCGGCGATCGCCTTGGCCGTGTCCACGTCAGGCCCCGGCGTCGGTACGAAGATGGTGCGGCGGTAGTACTCCAGCTCGCGGATGCTCTCCCGGATGTCGGCCAGGGCGCGGTGGGCGAGCCCCTTGGCCGGTTGGCCGAAGTAGGCCCGCGGATACCAGCGGCGGCACAGCTCTTTGATCGACGACACGTCGATCATGCGGTAGTGCAGGTGCGCGTCCAGGCGTGGCATGTCCCGAGCCAGGAAACCACGGTCGGTGGCGATCGAGTTGCCGCACAGCGGCGCGCCGCGCGGGTCCGTGACATGGCTGCCGATGTACTCCAGCAACTGGTCCTCGGCCTCGGTCAGGGTGACCGTGGACCGGCGTACGGCTTCGGTCAGCCCGGACTTCTCGTGCATCGCCCGAACGACCTCCGGCATGTCGCCCAGGGCCTGCTCGTCGGCGTGGATGACCAGGTCGACCCCCTCGCCGAGGACGTTGAGATCGGGGTCGGTCACCAGCGCGGCCACCTCGATCAGGGCGTCCTTGCGCAGGTCGAGACCGGTCATCTCGCAGTCGATCCAGACGAGGAGGTCAGCCACCGGCACAGCGTACGCGCCGCATGTACCACCGCGCCCGCACACCGCGACCCGGTCGCACCGCTAGGGTTTTCCCGTGCCAGCCGCTTCAGAGACGCCCGGGCCGGGCCGCCGTACCACCGCCGTGCGGCGGCTCGCGCTGACGGCCGTGCTGCTCGCCGTCGCCGCGGCCGTGACCGTCCTGTACCGGCTCGGCACCCCGCACGGCTTCTTCGACCTCAAGATCTACATGGCGGCGATGCGCTGGTGGGCCGCCGGCAACCCGCTGTACGACTACGTGCAGCCGGACCTGCTGCAGGGCGAGCTGTACTTCACCTATCCCCCGTTCGCCGCGCTGCTGCTGCGCCCGTTCGCCGGACTCCCGCTCGGCGTCACGATCGTCATCTTCACCGCGCTGACCGTCGCGGCGGTGGCGGTGACGACCTGGTGGCTGGTGGCGCCGCTGGCCCGGCGGCGGGGCTGGCCCGTCTGGTTCCCGGTCGCCGTCGCGGCCGGTCTGGCGCTCGGGGTGGAGAGCACCCGGGAGATGATCGGCTTCGGCCAGATCAACATGCTGCTGGTGGTCCTGATCCTGGCCGACCTGCTGATCGCCGTACCCCGGGGGTCGCGCTGGGCCGGCGTGGGCGTGGGGCTGGCGACGGCGATCAAGCTGTTCCCGGGCATCTTCATCATCTATCTCCTGGTCACCCGCCGGTGGCGCACGGCCGCGGTGGCCAGCGCGACCGCGGCGGGAGCGACGCTGCTGGCCGCGGCGGTGGCCCCCCGCGACTCCTGGCGGTTCTGGACCCAGGAGCTATGGGAGACCAACCGCGTCGGCCGCCCCGACTACACCGCCAATCAGTCGCTCTTCGGCCTGCTCAGCCGGCTCACCGTGCCGGAGAAGCCAACTACCCTGATCTGGCTGCTGCTTGTGGTCGCGGTCGCCGGGTATGGGCTGTGGCGAGCCGCCCGCGCGGCCCGGGCCGGCGACGAACTGGCCGGCCTGACCTTGACCGGCCTGGTCGGCGCGCTGGTCAGCCCGATCACCTGGACGCACCACGTGTACTGGTTCATCCCCGCGCTGGTGGTACTCGTGGACGCCGGGCTGCGGCCGCCGGCCGGATCCCCGGAGTGGCCCGGCGCCCGGCGTCGGGCGGCCCTGCTCGCCCTAGCCGCCGCCGGCTACGTAGCGATCACCTACGGCGTGGTGTCCTACTACGACTGGGGAATCGCGCCGGAACCAACCGCCACCCCCGCCGAGTTCCTGTTGCGCAACCTGTACGTCCTGTTCGCGCTCGTGCTCCTGGTGGTGCCGCCGATCCGGCGAGGGGCGCCGCCGCCTGCCGCGGCGGTATCCCCCGCCGCGGGCTCAGGACGCCGGCGGCGTGGCCCGGCGGGAACGGGCG
>DASVMV010000106.1:0-12997 GCA_036384155.1 Micromonosporaceae bacterium | reverse complement strand
TACCGTGGATCGATCCGGTCCCCGAACCGGTCGACCGTACCTGGGTGGACCGACTGGCTGGGCGCCTCGCACAGGTGCGGGCCGACGAGGCCGTCCTGTTCACCTCGTTCCACCAGTCGGCGCTTCCGCTCGCGCTGGTGCTGCGGATGGCCGGTGTGCGCCGGATCGCGGCCATCAGCGACGACTACCCGGGCGCCCTGCTGGACGTCCGGCACCGGGTGCCGCTGGGCATCCCGGAGCCCGAACGCGCGCTCTCGCTGGCCGCAGCCGCCGGCTTCCCCCTGCCCGCGGCCGACGAGCCGATCCTGCGGCTGCGCACCGGCTCGGTGTCGGCCGCGCCCGCCCACGAGGCGCTGGCCGAGCCGGGTTACGTCGTCGTCCACCCGGGCTCGTCGGTCGACGCCCGGGCCTGCCCGCCCGCGGTGTGCGAGCGGATCGTGCAGGCCCTCGCGGCCGCCGGGCACCGGGTGGCGGTGACCGGCGGGCCCGGTGAAGGCGGGCTCAGCGCGCGGGTGGCCGGCCGGCATGGCATCGACCTCGGTGGACAGACGTCGCTCACCGGGCTCGCCGCGGTCATCGCCCGGGCGGACTGTCTCGTGGTCGGCAACACCGGACCGGCTCATCTGGCGGCCGCGGTCGGCACCCCGGTGGTCAGCCTCTTCGCCCCGACCGTCCCCTTCGGTCAGTGGGGGCCCTACCGCATACCGGCGGTGCGGCTCGGCGACGCCGCCGCCGGCTGCCGTCACACCCGGGCCACCACCTGTCCGGTTCCCGGCCACCCCTGCCTGTCCCAGGTCGAGCCGTCCGGCGTGGTCGACGCCGTCCGGCTCCTGCGCCGGCCCCGCGGCCGTATGGCGGCTGCACCGGCCAGATCGGCGGAGTCGGCGACATCGGCGGAGTCGGCGACATCGGCGGAGTCGGCCGGAGGCCGCCGATGAACATCCTCGTCTGGCACGTGCACGGCTCGTGGACCACCGCGTTCGTGCACGGCAAGCACCGCTATCTCGTACCCGTCACGCCGGATCGCGGTCCGTACGGCCTCGGCCGGGCCCGCACCTACGAATGGCCGGACAACGCCGAGGAGATCGCCCCGGAGGCGCTGGCCGACCAGGAGATCGACCTGGTGATCCTGCAACGTCGCGAGGAGATCGACCTGGCCGGCGACTGGCTGCGCCGCCGCATCGGTCGGGACCTGCCGGCCATCTTTGTCGAGCACAACACCCCCAAGGACGGCCAGGTGCCGAACAGTCGGCACCCGCTGGCCGACCGCGACGACCTGCTGATCGCCCATGTGACGCATTTCAACGAGCTCTTCTGGGACACCGGTGGCACCCGGACCACGGTGATCGAACACGGGATCGTCGAGCCCGCCGCCCGCTACACCGGCGACCTCGACCGGTTCGCGGTGGTGACCAACGAGCCGGTCCGGCGGTGGCGGGTCACCGGCACGGACCTCATGCCGCGCTTCGCGGCCGTGGCGCCGCTCGACGTGTTCGGCATGAAGGTGGCCGGCCTCCCGGACCGTCTGGGCCTCCCCGCCGACCGCCTGACCCCGTACGACGACCTGGCGCAGCAGCCGATGCACGCCGAGGTGGCCCGGCGTCGGGCATACCTGCATCTGTGCCGGTGGACGTCGCTCGGCCTGAGCCTGATCGAGGCGATGGCCATGGGCATGCCGGTGGTGGCGCTCGGCGCCACCGAGGCGGTCGCCGCGGTGCCGCCGGACGCGGGGGTCGTATCCACCCGGCTGGACACCCTCGTCGAAGCGGCGCAGTGGTTGCTCGACGAGCCGGCCGCAGCCCGCCGGCTCGGCGAGCGGGCCCGCGAGGCGGCGCTCGCCCGATACGGACTGGACCGGTTCCTGGCCGACTGGGACCGGTTGCTGGAGGAGGAGCTATGCGCATCGCGATGATCTCTGAGCACGCCAGTCCGCTCGCCGTGCTCGGCGGAGAGGACGCGGGCGGCCAGAACATCCACGTCGCGGAACTGTCCGGCGCTCTGGCAGCGGCCGGTCACGACGTGCGGGTCTACACCCGGCGGGACAGCGCGACCCTGCCAGCAGCGGTAGGAATGGGCGACGGTGTGTCGGTGGTCCACGTCCCCGCCGGTCCACCCGAGCCGAGCGGCAAGGACGGGCTGCTGCCGTACATGAAGGAGTTCGGCCGGTGGCTGGCCGACGAGTGGCGGCGCGACGAGTGGGTGCCGGCCGTGGCGCACGGCCACTTCTGGATGAGCGGCCTGGCGGCGGTCACCGCCGGGCGGCAGACGGGCGTGCCCGTGGTGCAGACCTTTCACGCGTTGGGCACCGTCAAGAGACGGCACCAGGGGGCCCAGGACACCAGCCCGCCGCGCCGGATCGGCTACGAGCGGGCGCTCGGCCGGGCCGTCGATCGGGTCATCGCCCAGTGCCAGGACGAGGTCGGCGAACTGATCCGGATGGGGGTTCCCCGCGCCCGCATCGTGGTGGTGCCGTCGGGGGTCAACGACGAGGTGTTCTCGCCGTACGGGCCGATCGCGCCGCGGACGGATCGGCCCCGGGTGCTGACCGTCGGCCGGCTGGTCGAGCGCAAGGGTTTCCAGGACGTCATCCGCGCCATGCGGTTCGTTCCGGACGCCGAGTGCGTTGTCGTCGGCGGTCCGCCCCCGGCCGGGCTGTCCGACGACCCGCAGGCCCGCCGGCTGCTCGCCGCCGCCGAGGCAGCGGGCGTGGCCGACCGGGTACGGCTGGTGGGTGCGGTGCCGAAGGAGGACATGCCGCGGTGGTACCGCTCGGCGGACGTCCTGGTGGCCGCCCCCTGGTACGAGCCGTTCGGCCTCACCCCGCTGGAGGCGATGGCGTGCGGGGTACCCGTGATCGCGACCGCGGTGGGTGGGCTTACCGACACAGTCGTGGACGGCCTCACCGGGGACCTGGTGCCGCCCCGGAATCCACGTGACCTGGGCAAGGCGATCCGCCGGCTGCTCGGCGACCGGGTACGGCGGTTCGCGTACAGCACCGCAGCCGTGGACCGGGCCGGCCAGTGCTACTCCTGGGATCGGGCGGCGACCCAGCTGGGTGGGGTGTATGCGGCGGTCAGCGGGGTGCGCCGGCCCAGCGGGGCGGTGGCCTGATGACCCAGCCGCTGTCGCTGCTGGATGCTCACCTGGCCGGGCTGGCCGCCGCGCTGCTGCCGTACCGGGAGGCCGCGGGCAAGCTGGGTCGCTGGGGCGGCGAGCTGGCGCAAACCCTGCACCGTGGCGGCCGGCTGCTGGTCGCCGGCAACGGCGGCAGCGCGGCCGAGGCGCAGCACCTGGCCGCCGAGCTGGTCGGCAAGTTGCGCGATGACCGGGTCCCACTGTCGGCCATCGCGCTGTGCGCCGAGACGTCGTCGCTGACGGCGATCGGCAACGACTACGGCTACGAGGAGGTCTTCGCCCGACAGGTACGGGCACACGGGCGGCCGCACGACGTCCTGCTGCTGCTGTCCACCAGCGGCCGCAGTGCCAATCTGATCGCCGCCGCCCGCGCGGGTGGGGAGGTGGGCATGCGCTGCTGGGCACTCACCGGCCCGGCGCCCAACCCGCTGGCCGGCGCCTGCGGCGACGTCCTGGCGGTACCGTCCCCGGACCCGCAGGTGGTGCAGGAGCTGCACCTCGTGTCGGCCCATGTGCTCTGCGAGTACGTCGAGCGCGCCCTGCCGGCCCCATCCGGCACCCGGGGCCGCCCCGCCATGCCGACCCGCGAGCCGCACCCGTTCGGTTACGCCGCAGCCCGTCCGGGTCCGGCTCCGGCGGCCGTTCGCCGCGAGGAGGCGTTCGCCGCCACGGACCAGCGCGTCCGGAGGCGCCCGTGACGCAGCGGATTCTGGTCATCGGCGACACGCTGCTCGACCGCGACGTCGAGGGAGTGGTCACCCGGCTCTGCCCGGACGCCCCGGTGCCGGTTCTGGACGAGACGTTCGCCGTGGAGCGGCCCGGTGGCGCCGGCCTGGCCGCGCTGCTGGCCGCGCGGCAGGGCGCCGAGGTGGTGCTGCTCACCGCGCTCGCCGACGACGCCGGCGGGGCCCGGTTGAGCGAGCTGCTCACCGCAGCCGGCGTGGAGGTCTATCCGCTGAGTCTGGGCGGGGCCACACCGGAGAAGATCCGGCTGCGCTCCGCGGGGCGGGTTCTGTTGCGACTGGACCGGGGCAGTGGCCCCGGGCAGCCGGGCGAGCCGACCGACGAGACGCTGCAACTGGTTGCAGCCGCCTCCGCGATCCTGGTCAGCGATTACGGCCGGGGCGTCGCCCGGCAGCCGACCCTGCGCGCGGCGCTTGAGAAGACCAACGCACCGATCGTGTGGGATCCGCACCCGCGTGGTCCGGCGGCCGTTGCGGGCGTACGGCTCGCCACCCCTAACGAGGCGGAGGTCCGGGAACTGACGGGCGAGCGGGCCGGCCGGTCGCGCCTGCTCGCGGCCACCCGCGGCGCCCAGGCCCTGCGGCACCGGTGGCGGTCCGGTGCGGTGGCGGTGACCATGGGGCGGGACGGCGCACTGCTCTGCCACGCCGGCGCGACGCCACTGGTCGTGCCCGCACCGGCGAAGGCGGACGGCGACACCTGCGGTGCGGGTGACCAGTTCGCGGTGGCAGCGGCCATGGCCCTGGCCCGCGGCGCCCTGGTTTCCGAGGCGGTCGAGGACGCGGTCGGCCGGGCGTCGGCATACGTTACCGAGGGTGGCGTGACCGCCGCGCTCGGCTTCGAACCATCGGTGGTCCCACGGGACGTCGACTATCCGGTCGGCCCGCCGGCGCCCTTTCCTCCGGCCGGCGGACCGCCGGCCGCTGCCGGCGTACCGGCGCTCGCCACGTCGGTACGCGCCCCGGCGCTCTCCCCGCCGGCCAGCAGCCGGGGTTCCGGCGACACCCGGCCGGCCGTGCGCAATGCTGCCACCGCCGCCGAACGGATCGGCCCCGGTGCGGCGGGCGCCCTGGTTACCCGGGTACGGGCAGTCGGCGGAACGGTGGTGGCAACGGGCGGCTGCTTCGACCTGCTGCACGCCGGACACGTCGCCACCCTGCAGGCCGCCCGCGAGCAGGGCGACTGCCTGGTGGTCTGCCTCAACTCCGACGCCAGCGTCGCCGGCCTGAAGGGCCCGGAGCGCCCGCTCGTCCCGCAAGCCGACCGCAGCCGCTTGCTGGCCGCGCTCGGGTGCGTCGACGCCGTGGTGATATTCGACGAGCCGACGCCGCACGCGGTCCTGTCCTGGTTGCGCCCCGACGTGTGGGTCAAGGGAGGCGACTACGGCACGGGCGGCGGGGACGAGCCCGATCTACCCGAGGCGGACCTCATGCGCCGCTGGGGCGGCCACACCGTGGTGGTGCCCTACCTGGATGGACGTTCGACCACAAGCATGATCGCGGCGGCCCGTTCGGACCGATCCCCCCACCGCGAGAGAGGAGCATGATGACCGAGATACCGGAGGCGGGCCAGGCGGTCCTCGTGACCGGCGGGTCCAGCGGGCTCGGCGCCGCGGTCGTCGAGGCGGTCGCCAAGGCGGGCGGGCGACCGTACGTCCTCGACCGGCAGCCGCCCAGCGACGGCGTCCCCTGGCTCGAATGCGACCTGGCCGACCTGCGGGCCGCGGAGGCGGCCACCCGCGAGTTGGCCGAGCAGGCCGGCGGCCTCGACGGCGTCGTCACGGCGGCCGGCATCGACGTGCCCGGCCGGCTGACCGAAGTGCCCGGCCCCGAGTGGGAGCGCGTGATCACGGTCGACCTGCTGGCCACCGCCGCGGTCGTGCGGGCCGCCGTGCCCTATCTGGAACGCTCGCGCGGGACCGTGGTGACCATCGCGTCCACGCTGGGCGTCAAGGCGGTCAGCGACGCCACCGCGTACTGCGCGGCCAAGTTCGGCGTCGTGGGGTTCACCCGGGCCCTCGCCGCCGAACTGGCCGGGTCCGTCGGCGTGACCCTGCTCGTGCCGGGCGGCATGCGGACCAGCTTCTTCGACGGCCGCGACGCCCAGTACCGGCCGGGACCGGACGCGGCCTTGAACGACCCGACCGACGTGGCCGCGGCGGTGCTGTTCGCCCTCAACCAGCCACCCGGTTGCGCCGTACGCGAGCTGGTGGTGTGCGCCGACCGCGAATCCTCCTACCCGTGATCCTGGTCCTGCGCGCACTGGGTATCGGCGATCTCGCCACCGCGGTACCGGCGTTGCGCGGCTTGCGTAGCGCCTTTCCCGACCGGACACTGGCGCTGGCGGCGCCGGCCTGGTTGGCGCCGCTGGTCGAGCTGGTCGGGGGGGTGGATCGCCTGGTTCGGTGCGACCGTCTCGACGGACCCGATCGGCTGCCGGCCGGGGGGCGGCCCGACCTGGCGGTCAACCTGCACGGCAGCGGTCCCCGGTCGCATCGCCTGCTCGCCGCCGCAGGCCCGGATCGGCTGTGGGCCTTCGCCTGCCCCGCCGCCGGCCACCGGGTCGGTCCACCGTGGATCGGTGACGAGCACGAGGTGCGGCGATGGTGCCGGCTGCTCGCCTGGTACGGCGTACCGACCGACCCGGCGGAGTTGAGCCTGCACCGGCCGGCGGGGTCCCGGATGCCAACCGGGACCTCGGTCGTCCACGTCGGCGGCAAGGATTCCCGACGCCGGTGGTCGTCGGAACGGTTCGCCGCGGTCGCCCGGGCGCTGGACCAGCTCGGACATCACGTGGTGATCACCGGATCCGCCGCCGACCGGGGGATCGCGGAGTACGTCGCGGAACGCGCGGGCCTGCCGGCCCCGGCCGTGCTCGCCGGGCGGACCGATCTCGCTGGCCTCGCGGCGTTGGTCGCCGGCGGTCGCCTGGTGGTGAGCACCGACACCGGGGTTGGCCACCTGGCCACCGGCTACGGCACGCCGTCGGTGCTGCTCTTCGGTCCCGAGCCGCCGCGGCGGTGGGGCCCCCCGCCCGAGCGCTGGTGGCACCGGGTGATCTGGCATGAAGACCGGGCCGGACTGCCATTCGACCCGGGCCGGGACGCCATCCATCCGGCGCTCGCCGCGATAGCGGCGGACGACGTCATCGAGGCGGTGGCCGAGGTCGACCGCCCCGCCGGGCTGGGCCATGCGGCTGCGGCGCGCTGAGCTCGGCCGGCCCGGGTTCGGGCGGCGCCGTCGCGGCCGCGCCGTCGTCTTTCTCGATACCGACGGCCAGCCGCTGCGGGACGAGGAGCACCTGGCGAGGCTGCGCGGTCTGGCCATCCCGCCGGCATGGCGGAACGTGTGGATCTCCCCCCACCACAACGCCCACATCCAAGCCATCGGCATCGACGCCGCCGGTCGGAAACAGTACCTCTACCACCCGCAGTGGCGGGTCAATCGGGACGAGGCGAAGTTCGACCACGTCCTGGAGGTGGCCGCCCGGCTCCCGGCGCTGCGTAAGCGGATGAGCGGCGACCTGGCGGCGCGGGGACTGTGCCGCCCCCGGGTCCTGGCAACGGTGGGCAAGCTGCTCGACATGGGTGCCTTCCGGGTGGGCAGCGACCAGTACGCGACGGGTGACGACCCGACCTTCGGTGTGACCACGCTACGGCCGAAACACGTCCGGTCCCGGCAGGGCTGCGTCGTGCTCGAGTTTCCGGCGAAGGGCGGTATCGAGCAGGTCCGCCGGGTGACCGAGGTGCAGGTGTGCGCGGTCCTGCGCGACCTGCGCAGCCGGCGCCGCGGCGAGGAGCGGCTCTTCGCGTACTGGGAGACCCGGGTCTGGCGCGAGGTCCGCAGCGACGAAATCAACGACTACCTGCGCGACGCGAGCGGCGGCGAGATGACGGCCAAGGACTTCCGGACCTGGCACGCGACCGTGCTCGCCGCGACCCAGCTTGCGGCCGTGGGCCCGCTGCGCTCGGTTGCCAAGCGGCGGCGCGCCGTGGCGGGCGTGATGCGTGAGGTGGCCGGGCTGCTCGGAAACACGCCCACCGTGGCGCGTGCGTCCTATGTGGACCCGCGGGTGGTGGATCTCTACCACGAGGGCGTGATGGTGCGGATCGGTCCCGGCGCGGCGCAGCCCGCGGCCGAAGATGCCGTGCTCCAGATGCTGACGCGGTGACCTTGACGCAGTGACCTTCGGGTGCCGTGCGGCTCAGTCGTTGAGCACGTGGGACAGCCGGTCGCGGAAGCGCCGCTCGTTGTCGCTGACCTGGTCGCCCCCGATGCCGAGAACGCCGCCGCTGGGCGCCGCGCTGACCACCTGGTCAGCTATCTTCACCAACCAGTGCCGGTACGCGCCGGCCTCGCCCTCGTCAACCTTCTGCGCGAGCATGCGCGACGCCGTCTTCGCCCGGTCCAGCACGTCGGCGATCATCGCCTGCGGGTCGTCCGGCTCGATCATCGGCAGTTCCTCGCCGACCTCCGGATCGCCCACCCGCGAGACGACCTCCTGGGCGACGGCGCTGACCAGCGGGCTCGCGGACTCGCGTCCCGAGGAGATCGTCTCCAGCCCGGCTGCACTCTCGGCCATCGTCCGCCGTGCGCTGTCCGACTCGGCTGCGCTGGCCGCCGTCAACACCGCTTGGGGAAGGCCCACCAGCAGGCCCCACTCGTCGTCGGAGAAGCCGAACTGGGTGTATACCGGCTGGTCGGTCACGGCAGGTCCTTTCGTACGCGATATCAGGCTAGATCAGGCCGCATCGGGGGTGAGCAGGCCCTGCTCACTGACCACGGGCACGGACAGGGTCTTGTACCCCACGTCGTCGAAGAGAACCGTCATCCGATCATCCTCGTAGCTGAGGACCAGCCCGCTGCCCCACTCGGGGTGGCGCACCGAACTGTGTACGGGGAACGGCCCGCTGGCGCCGTTGTCGGCGGTGCTGGTGCCGGCGTGGCAGTTGTCGCAGTGCCCGCAGACGTGCTTCATGTGCTCACCGAAGTACGCCAGCAGCGTCTGGCCCCGGCAGCCCTGGGTCTCGGCGAAGGCGCGCATCATGTCGGTACGGGACCGCTGCACCGTCTGCTGCCGATCGGCCTCGCCGAGCGCCGCGGCGGCGGCCTCGGCCGGCTCGGGGGCGTACCGCGGGCTGGCCAGCTTGTGGTCGCCCAGGGTCTGCGCCGCCCCGACGTGCTCGAGCAGAGACAGCAGTTGGCCGAGCTTCCGGGCACCGAGCCCGCTCCGCTCGCGCAGCGCCTTCTTCGTCGCCGGCCCCTGACGCAGCACCGCGGCGAGATCGCGCAGTTCGGTCTCGTCGGGTCGACCGCCGTTGAAGAACCGCTGGAGACCGACATCCTCGGCCCGCCACAGCAGCAGCACGCGCGACGGCTCGCCGCTGCGGCCGGCCCGGCCAATCTCCTGCAGGTAGCTGTCCGGCGACTCGGGCAGGGCCATGTGCACCACCCAGGCGATGTTGGCCTTGTCGATGCCCATTCCGAAGGCGGAGGTCGCGACCATGATCGGGACCTGGTCGTCCAGGAACGCGGTGTGCAGTTCGTGGCGGGCGCCGGCGGCCATGCCGCCGTGGTAGAAGCGGGCCGGGAAACCGGTGTCGGTGAGTCGCTCGGCCAGCTCCTCGGCGGACCGGCGGGTCGGCACGTAGATGATGCCCGGCCGCTTGTCCTCGCGCAGCAGCGCGATCAGCCGCCGCCACCGGTAGTCCTCGGTTGGGCAGTGTGCCACCTCGACGAAGAGGTTCGGCCGGTCCAACCCGGACACGACGATCTCCGGCCGGTTGAGGCCGAGCCGGTCGATGATGTCGTCACGTACCGGTGGCGACGCGGTGGCGGTCAGCGCGACGATCGGCGGGCGGCCGATGCCCCGGATGAGGTGGCCCAGCGCCAGGTAGTCAGGACGGAAGTCGTGTCCCCATGCCGAGATGCAGTGCGCTTCGTCGACGGCGACGAGTGCCGGGCGCAACGCCCGCACCTCGGCGAGGCGCTCCGGGTTGCTGAGCTGTTCCGGCGTGATGAACAGGAACTCGGCCCGACCGGCGCCGATCTCCTCGATTGCCTCGGCCTGTTGGGCCGCGGTCTCGTTGGAACTGATCCGCACCGCCCGCAGTTCCGGGCGATCCCGCTCGTTGAGCGACGCGATCTGGTCCTGCTGGAGCGCGAGCAGCGGCGAGATCACCACGGTCGGACCCGGGATCAGGCTGGCCGGCACCTGGTAGATCGCCGACTTGCCGGCCCCGGTCGGCAGCACCACCAGCGCGTCTCGTCGCCTCATCACGGCGCGCATCGCGGCCAACTGGTTCGGGCGCAACGAGCGCCAGCCGAAGAGGTGCCGCGCGGCGCGGCGCAGGCGCGTCGAATGCATGGGCAGCTTCATCGGAGGCCGGAGGTACCCGAAGGGATCCTGATCGAAACGACCCATCGACGGGCGCCGTTCACCGCCGCGACGGAGTTCACCGCATCCGAGGGAGCACCTCCTTCTGGTACAGGTCGAACAGGCCCTGCCAATTGGGACCGATGTTGGCGATGTAGAACTCGTCGAAGCCCGCCTTGGCGTACTTGTCGATCATCCGCAGGTGCGCGTCGGCGTCGCTGCCGCAGACGAACGTGGACTTCATCGTGTCGGGCGACACGAGCTGGGACGCCTGTTCGAAGTGCCGGGGCGAGGGCAGCACCTGGGACAGCTCACCCGGGACACCGGCGTTGGGCCAACGCTCGTACGCGATCCGGACGCCCTCGTCCTCGGTCGCCGCGTACGCCGCCTTGACGGCGCCCTGGCACGGCTTGTCCCCGCCGCCGCCGTCCCGGAACCGCCGTACGAGGTCAGGGTCGGGGATGGTGCCGATGTAACCGTCTCCGATGCGCGCGGCCAGGTCGATCGCCTTGGGGCCGAAGCCCGAGACGTAGATCGGCGGCGGGGTCTGCGGCCGGGTGTAGACCCGCGCGTGGTCCACCGTGTAGTGCTTGCCGCGGTGGTTGACGAACCCGCCGCCCCACAGTTTGCGGAGCACCGCGAGTGCCTCCTCGAGCATCTCCAGGCGGGTCCCGAGGTTCGGCCAGGGGCCGCCCAGAATGTGCTCGTTGAGCGCCTCGCCGCTGCCCACGCCGAGCACGAACCGCCCTTCCAGCAGCACGGCACTGGTCGCGGCCGCCTGGGCGATGATGGCCGGGTGGATCCGCGTGGTGGGACAGGTCACCGCCGTGGTCACCGGCAGCCGGCACACCTGGCTAAGCGCGCCGATGGTCGACCAGACGAAGGCGCTCTGTCCCTGGGCGTCGGTCCACGGGTGATAGTGATCGGAGATCCACAACGCCGCGAACCCGGCCCGTTCGGCGCCGCGCGCCTGGTCAAGCAGCTCGGCCGGGCTGAACTCTTCGCTGGACAAAAAGTAACCGATGCGCATAAATCTCCCCTCGAACCCCGGCAAATGCCCACGCACTCCTTGCTGCCACGACCTGCGCCGGCCGGCCGGCACGGCCGCGTCAGCTGCCAGGCGGAGCCGCGGCGCCGATGTCCACTGCCGACTGCCGGTCAGGTGGACCCGAGCAGCTCCTCGTACTGCGGATGCTTTTCGATGTAGGCCGCGACGAACGGGCAGCGGGCCACGACCCGGTCGCCCCGCTCGCGCACCTGGTCGAGCGCGCCGCGGACGAGGGCTCCGCCGACGCCCATGTCCCGGAACCTGGGATCGATCTCGGTATGGGTGAACACGACGGTGTCCTGGCGCAGCTCGTACGCGGCGAAACCGGCCAGGCTCCCGTCGACCAGGATCTCGAACCGGCGCCGCGCGGGGTTGTCTTCGACGAGGACGCCCACGATGCCGCCCTCCCTTCTCCGCCCGGACCAGCCTAAACCCGCCCGGTCACGGGCGCAGCCGGTCCAGTTCGGCCAGCAGCAGGTCCACCTCGTCGGCGGTGTTGTAGTGGTAGACGCTCGCCCGGACCGCCCCGCCGCTGTCCCGCAGGCCAATTGCCTGGAAGTATTCGTACGCGTAGTAGTCGCCGGCGAAGACGCACACGCCGCGCTCGCCCAGCATCCGCGCGGTCTCCGCCGGGTCCTGCCCGGCCAACCGGAACGACACGGTCGGGCAGCGGCGGGCGGGTGCCGGTAGCACCGTGACGTGTGGCCGGGCCGCGAGGCCGTCCATCAGCCGGGTGAAGAGCTGGTCCCCGTACGCACGCGCGGCGCTCAAGCTGCTCACCAGGCGGGAGCGCCGGTCCCCGGCGGCCGCGTCATCCAGCGTGGCGAGGTGGTCCACGGCGGCGGTGATTCCGGCGAGGAGTTCGAAGCTGAGGGTGCCGTACTCGAAGCGCTCCGGGACCGCATCCGGCGAGGGCAGCAGCTTCGCCGGTCGCATCTGCGCCCACTGGGCGGGATCGGCCGCGATCGCCGCCAGGTGCGGGCCGGACCACTTGTAGGCGCTGGTCACGTAGAAGTCGGCCCCGAGCGCCGCCACGTCCGTCGGCGCATGCGGCGTGGCATGCACCCCGTCCACGTACAGCAGCGCACCGGCCGCCCGGGCGTGCGCCGAGATGGCGGGCACGTCCGGCACCGTCCCGATCGCGTTGCTGCCCGCCGTGACCGCGACCAGCCGGGTGCGGGGGCCTACGAGGTCGGCGTACTGGCCGGTCGGCAGGTCGCCGGTGGCCCGATCGAACTCGGCCCACCGGACGACCGCGCCCGCGTCGGCGGCCGCCTGCACCCAGGGCCGGACGTTGGCGTCGTGGTCGAGCCGGGACACCACCACCTCGTCACCGGGCCGCCACGTGGAGGCCAGCGTGCGCGCCACGCCGTACGTCAAGGCGGTGGCACTCGGCCCGAACACCACGCCCTCCGGTGCCGCGCCGACCAGGTCCGCCACCGCAGCCCGGGCGGCGGAGACGATCTCGCCTGAGCGGCGGCCGGGCGGAAACGCCGGGTATCGGTTGGCGACCGCAGACCGCATGGTGGCGGCGACCGCGCGGGTCACCGGCTCGGCCACCTGCGTGCCGGCGGCACCGTCGAAGTGGACGTGTCTCTCGGCGAGCGCAGGGTAGGCGGCCCGCACCCGGGCGATGTCGAACGGCATGTCGGGCACCCTAGCGGCCGGGCGGTCGAGCAGTCGCCCGGACTCCCG